>DATDNG010000603.1:0-9054 GCA_036518375.1 Nitrososphaeraceae archaeon
TAAAAAAGTCTATACTATACTAACAGATTAAAAGAACAAAAATCTTAAACCTATTCATTTTGATAAGTTACAGGAAATCACACATTATAGAGTATGAATAGTTATCATTATCATTTTCATTTTTCTTACAGCAATATCTCCATATCTTCATATTTGTTGGCACTAGGGATTTAATACAAGTGAATTCAGATTTATGACTATTTTGAAGATTTTTTATTCTACTTCGTTGTTTGTACCATAAACTATTTTATAGCGATTTACCCTGTGATATTCGATGATAAAACTAGATCTATCTAAAGCTAATAGTACAGCAATTATTTTTCTTTTAGTTGCAGGCTCTATCTCTGCAGCAATGATACCTAAATTGAATCAACCAGCATACGCGCATACTTTTACTGCAGATGAGAGCGCGTCATTTCTCTCAGTCATAAAAATACTACAAGCTGAAAGTAAACTAGTGCAGAAAAACTTTGCTCTAGACCCCACTTTGGCGCAAGCACATGCAAAAGCCATTGTCAACGTGGTAAATGGGAATCATACATTTGGTATTCTCCCAGATGAAGTCTCTGAGAACAACAAGAGGGTAGCAGCTGATGTTGTTAAGGGTGCAAATGCCCTACAAACAGCGGTCAACTCGAAACCACCGGCCACACAAGCAGACATAGGGACAAAAATAAACTATCTTGATGGCGTCTTACAGGAAGCCATTACTGTGCGCGTTCCAAAAGCACATGTTAATGACTTTGCAATTAACGCGCAAGCTGCCAAAAATCTAGTGAATGAAACACTTAGACAATATGGATATGCCTTTGGAATGTCTAAGGGAAATACTGCTCCAGCCAACTCTATATCAAATTTTAGTGCTTTCCAGAGTGCACAAGCATTGTCTTCACAATCACAGTCGGTAC
Source organism: Nitrososphaeraceae archaeon (assembly GCA_036518375.1). GTDB lineage: Archaea > Thermoproteota > Nitrososphaeria > Nitrososphaerales > Nitrososphaeraceae > Nitrososphaera_A. Next base: position 909 of record DATDNG010000603.1, read on the forward strand.
TGAATCAAGCAAAATCACTTATCCCAAAGAATGAAACTTCTGCTACGATGTTGTCATCAACATCTAAAGTTGCCACAGACATTGCGCAGTTAAAGAGTGGCATAGATACAAAACTACCATATCAAAGAATCGCGAATCTAGTCCAGAATACGATCTATCCTGATATCAATACAGCCTTCCACTTGAAAAATAAGTAGAAGATATCCGTAAGGTTTCTTTTTCTTTTTTGAAAAGAGCAATTAGCAAGTTGTCTGTAATGTTGTGGCGTTAGTTGATATTACAATTCAACATAGCCTAAAAACAGTCCATTACTTGTGCTAGTCTATTTTGCTTCATACCATCATATACTTCTTTAGAGCTTTGAATTTTTGAACCGGAATTCTTTATTGGTTTTCGCATCCTATGTGAAGTTCTATGGTAATGGCATACTGGCCTTTATAATCTTCTATAATGTGGAGTATAAGACATAAGACCGATAGTCATAGCTACGTTGACAAAAGCTATTTAATCCATGGATAAAAAATGAAAATAAAACTAATGCATGAACTATTAAGAAAATATAATGGTTTTTTTAAGAAATACAGAAATGTCATACTGTTTAATAAGAATTTAATTATCTCTGGGATAGCAGCATTCTTTACAGGAGCTATTTTTACCCAATTGTATGCACAACAAGAGGGCAATAATTTACTTAATGCAGTTCTTACTTTATCTGTAGAGTATGGAGTATATATTCCACTGTTTGCAACATTATTTTACAGAGACAACAAACATAGATACCTCGATCCAGTAACAGGCAAAAACGATTTAAAGAAAGTAAGAAGTGATTTAAAGAAGCTCTTTGCAGTGTTTTCTATTTCTGAAATAATATATTCGGTATCAAAAATATACATCCATTATTATTTTCTTGGACAAACTGTTGAACCCTATAAGGCTTCTATGGCGGCATCATTGGCCGCATGGGCAATATTTCTTATCTCGATTAATACAAGTGTTAAAGCTGTGAAATTGTTTAGAAAATGAATCGTGTACGTAATGTTCTCCTTTGCCCATTGCTTTTTTAGTTACAAAAGATACGCTTGATAAATATCATTCACTGCTAAATTTAAGCAGTTCTAGCAAGACATTGACAGGTCAGTCATTCTACACTATATTTTTCGTAGCTATTCCACAAGATTGGCGAGGCTATAATGTAAAGGAATAGCTACGTCCAAAGGCTTCTATATATGGAGTGCTTATTGGCCGGCCTGCTTATGGATCAAAATATATATTAGTAATAAAAAAGAACAAAGATCATCCTATCTATAAAGTTGAAGAGAGAAAAGGTAATACTACATGTCTGATCCCCACCACAAATTTGAAAAACTTTGTAATGACATATTTGCGCTCAGCTCATCTATACGGTCTGCTATAGTTATTGACAAAATGGGAAAACTTGTAGCAGGAGGGATGAGACAGGGTATAAAATCAATGGAAAATAAAGATGATTCTCAAAAACTATATGTAGAATTTGCTCTTAGAAGTGTAATGCGTGAAGAGTTTGATAAAGAGTTTGGCAAAACCATTTATAGTTTTTCAGAAAGAGAGAAGATAAAACTTGCATCATTCCCATTAGATAATAGCCATCACATATTACGAGTTTCAATAGAGAAAGAAGCCGATCATAACAAAATAATCTACCACATACTAAAGATTATCGGTAAACCAATTATAGGATAAGACGAAATAAAAGATTTTTGCTCACATTGCTACCGAGTAGCTAGAAGACACTTTGTTTTATTGATTCGATATTTGTGCCAATGTGCTTAAATTATCCTATTAGTATTTATTTACTATGTAGACATGCAGTCACGTGCAGATCTTATACAGCAAACCATAAGCAGCAAGCCCAAATTATTAATTATCATAACCGTATTGGCAATAGCTATTTTATCAATACCTGTGATTATTCCACATATTACCCATCCGTATATGATTTACCATATTTTCCTGCATATAGTGAGCCTAATTTTTGCTATTTTTTTGAGTGTCGTATCAATTATTTCATATAGGAGAACTAATAGCGCAAGGATTTTGTTCATGACCCTTGGCTTCTTTGCACTAGCAGTAATTGAAATTCTATATCTGTTTCATGCAACGGCAAATATTGAGGATGTAATAATCCCGATAGTAGACATAGAATTATCTCACATTATTCTTTTGATAATGCTGACTTTATTTGGCGTAGGAATACTTAAAGTGAATAAGTAAAGGTGGAATTTATCGCACAGGTTATTGCCATCACTTCAAAGAGTCAAACGACATTTAACATCCTTAGGTATATAACTTATGATGGTTAATGTAGGTTAGAAATACTTTACCGCATAAGACATAATGGAACCCAACTATGGATAGATAAACTAAACAACGTCAAAATCCAATTTTATCATTTACCAGAAAAGCCGTCAATGGATGATTTACTTCAACTACGATTCAGTATACAGAATTTGCAAAATGGCAGTCATTTGAAAAACCTTATTGCAAAAGTAACAGTAACAAATAATCCTATCTACAAGTTTGATAACATGACAATTGCTGACGGAGACTTGTCTATAAGATGTCCATTTCTAGATCCTGGTACTCATCAAGTCATTATTAAGATAGATTCAAAGGGTTACTCGCTGGCCTTAGCATCATTTAATATCTATGTATCAAATTCGACTGCAGTAGATAATAATCACTAATAAAATCAAAAAACATTAATATCATCTAGCATTAGTTGCATAGGCAGTTATTTATCTCTACATTGTATATGAATCACTCATAGAGCTGCAGTTAAGCTAATAATGTGGAAGCTAAAAAAGGTGGCGAGTTATTTACTGTTGCTGTATTATTAACAAACAGACCTTATAGCAACCAAGAAGAAGACACTGCTATTAGTACCTGGCAAAGAAATCGTTATAGAGGCCATTCTTAATGGCAATTGAAAATAACACTATCCCAAGAGCTCCTTTTTCTTCTCTTAATGCATACCTGAAGCTGTCCCAGGATCGTGTTTCTCTTGCAAGAAGATCTTTATCGCCTACCATATATGTCATTAAACATACTATATCTGCAGCTTAAGAACTACGTGATAAAGCGAGATTTTAGGCCTAAAAAAAGATTATTATCATCACGATAACCAAGAGTATGTTTAATGTTTGGTAGCTCTAATATAATAATACCATTTAGGCATTTTGTATTTTTAGTGTTTAATGCTTCCTCAACCGGAAAATTTGAGGAGGGTTCAATATTTGGCAATGGTTAATGCAGTCAGTGTGTATGTTCAATAATTGTGATACTTCTTAATTCAAGAATAGTCAAAATAGCCTTTTCTATGACATATTTTGTTATGTAGCCAAAATCCCAAGCATCTATGAATCGTCTATATTCTTGTTCTAATATTTTTGCGGTATCTTCGAATTCAGCCATTTTCTGAGGGGTATCTGGCGCTTCATAACCCTTGGCAACCATGATAGGGCATCTCTTGTCTCCAGAGAGAGGAATATACCAAGCGTCTTTTGCAAATTCGTATCTACCAGTAGTAATGGTATTATACATGCGCATTAGTTCATCATTTGATAGTTTTTGTAGGTCGATGAACCAAGATTCGTTCTCTATGAACGGCATATAATCAATATCGCCATCGCTTCTGCCTTTTACACCACTATTTCCAAATAGCAAATATGTTCTAATATAGTCAAACAGATAAAAATACATTTTGACTATTTTAACTAAAATCTTGAACATAGTCATGTTAAAGTACCCGCGATAGTAAGAATATTCTATATACACTCTACAGAGGAGCACCTTTTCAACAACTAATCATGCATATCTGGAATGTTAAAGTAAAACGATTAACACTTCAGGTAAAGTTTTTTGTAGAGCCGTGAACTTGTAACTTATTTGGTTGAGTTGAAAAAGGAGTCTGAGTACTGAGTCTAGTATATAACAATAATCTTTTAGATTTTCTCTTAATGAAAGATAAGAAAAATAAAAAGATAGGCAATAGCTAATATAGCCAATATATTCTGAAGATATTCTGTTTGTTATATTCATAAAAAGAGATAGCAGCTTCAAGCCATAGATTTATCGTTAAGTGAAGAGCCCATGTAATTAGTTGCAGAAAACTTTGCAAATATTGTCTTAATTCTCTCTATACCATTGATGTGCTCCACAACTTTGATAGTTTGTGGACTTACAAGCTTTTTCCAATCACCATCCTTTGCCATTCTTGACCTAACTTCTGTAGCAGACAATTCTTCTCTTTGTATGAGCATTGGCTGAACAACTTTCATACCTCTTTCTCTAAAAAGGAGATGAGTAAAGCTATCATTTGTGAAAACTACCTCATAGCTCGGTACAAAATTATCCACTTGATGTGTCCAGAGAGAGTGCACATCTACATCTGCAATAGGGATCAGAAGTATTCTTTTTAAATCAACTTCGCTGTCCTCGTTCAGCGAATCTTTAATCATTTGGATACGTTCACCTGCAGTAAATGGGTTCCTTATTTCATGACTTTTCTGTGCGCTCCCTATTACCACTACGAGCTCTTCAATATGACTAAGTGCAAACTTGATAGTGGCAAGGTGTCCTAGATGAAAGGGCTGAAATCTTCCTACAAAGAGCCCCCTGGGCTTGGATATACGATACATCTGATTAAATAAAAGTGATTTTGTGGGAGTGTTTTAAAGATTGGCCTTTCGTTTAAACTGGATTAGGATTGTTGTTTTTATGTCATAAAATGTTTATAATAGCCATTGTAGAATTCTATTGTTGATAATTATAGGATATTGTTCTCCATCCGTTTAACACGTATGGCAAACCTTCTTTCTAACTAACAAAGCTTAATAATATGAAAATGATGTTCTTTGATATTTATTAAAACTGTAGCGTGTTGATAATTTCCTATCATATAAATTGCTGACACCTATTTTATGCAAAGAGTTTTATCCTTATGCAAATTAGATCGATGCACATTCTCTATGCTAAAAATTGATGGCTCATATGGAGAAGGAGGAGGGCAGATTCTACGAACAGCAGTTTCACTTTCTACGATAATAAGAAAACCAATTGAAGTCATCAATATTAGATCCAAGCGTTGCAATCCAGGCCTACGTCCACAGCACATGACCGCAATAAAGATTATTGCAGATCTATTTCATGCAAATGTAGAAAATCTGAAAGTAGGAGCAGACTGGATAAGGTTTACACCGACAACACTCGATAAATTTGAATACAATTTTATAAAAGTCGAAGTCGGAACCGCAGGCAGTATCCCATTGATATTGCAAACTGTAATTCATGCAGTTTCCCTTGCTGGTAAAAGTCTAAGCATTCAAATTACAGGCGGTACAGATGTAAGGATGGGTCCTACAATAGATTATTTTCGATATATTACAATGGAAGCATATAGAAGTATTGGAATAAAAACCAGCATAGATGTCTTGAAAAGAGGTTACTATCCAAAAGGTGGAGGCATAGTAACAGCAGAAATCAGTCCCTGTAAAAGACCAGGCACTTTTGATCTTTTGAACGTAAGGAGGCTTGAACCTAAAATTATGAGTGTATGTTGTCAACTCCCAAAACATGTTGCAGAACGCCAGATTTCATCATCTCTTCTAAGATTAGAGAAAAATGGTGTCAATTGCAGTAGCTATTCATCGTCATTTGAAACTTCATTATCACCTGGTTCTTCGATTTTGGTTTATTCTGAATCTGACTTTGGTCCATATATTGGCGGAGATTCCATTGGAGAACGAGGTAAACCAGCAGAAAATGTAGGCTCAGAAGCCGCAGAGCTATTTTTGGATAGTTATCGATATAGTATACCTGTTGATTTCTTTCTCGCTGATATGCTTGTGATTCCACTAAGTATCTCAAAAGGAATATCAAGGTATAGAGTAGGAAAACTTACTGAACATCTTAAAACAAATCTACAAATTGTGAGCAATATAGTTGGCTGCAGTTACAGTATTGAACCTGCGGGCAAAAGTTACATTATTACTATTAAAGGGCATTTTCCTGAATAGATGCAACGTATATTATCATATTGTAGAACAACACGTTGCGATTTCATTAATTCGGAACAAGAGGAATAATATGTATAATTCATTATTTGCTCTTATTTATTAGACCTTTTTCTTGCATTCATATAAGTGCACCAATTCAAATGTGGATCTATTCAAATTTTCTCCATTATAAGAATATATTCTGTGGGATACGCCAACCTATTGTACACATTTGTCGCAGCAAATCGACCTGTTTTTCTATCTCGTTTAGTTGGAAGGGTTTTGCTTGGAACTTCTCGTTTAATGATATTATACATTTCAAATCCTATATCTCTCAATGTCTCTGCAAATACAATCGCATTTTGAATTCTTACCCCCCGAAGATCGGTATCGCCGACTACTATAGCTGCTCTACCCTTGTGTTTTAGAACCCTGTATATTTCCTTAAAACACTGCTGCATCTCAAAGAAATATTGCTCAACTCCGTTGGCTTCTTTCTTGTTTATTGATCGAAGTCTACCAACTGTTTCTTTTCCCGTCTTGCTGTATAGATTGATAGATTTGATGTCCTTCTGTATTGATCCTATGAATTTGCTTCTAAATTCAGATAGATTGTCGATATATCCTAACCATATTGAAGTCAGTTGATGAAGATCAGCATATTCATATGAAGTAACATAAGGTGGGCTTGTGATAACAAGTGTAACAGAATCATCATTAATTTTCAACTTGCGTGCATCGGTATTATCAACAACACAGTCGACAATGATCCGATCATCTCTTCCTCCTGCAAGCATATTCCAAAACTTTTCATTTTTTGCCGCCATCTTTTCGATCTGGTTTTGAAAGCTTTTGTATGCATCCGCGATAATTTTGTCTTTATCTATTGTAGGCTTTGTGGATTTATTCATCCATCGTGAACATCTTTTCAGAATATTAGAAAACGAACAAAGTAAAAATATGCGCACTTTTTGATCCTCTACTGCATTAATTATCGACAGGATAGGTGCTAAATCTTGCTTCTGCTTCTCTGGAAACCAATAGTCGAGTCGTTTATTATCAGGTACGGTTATATCAAAATTGTCATTTGTGTCAATAGGCAGCATCCGTCCTTCTCTACGACTATTACCAATAACTTTTATTTTCTCTAATAATGAGGAAATCTCCTGATTTAGAAATACCGGGTCAATAGGAGTGGTTTTGGCCTTGCTTATCAGTACAGATACTGGATTAATATCTGTTCCATATGCCCTTCTTTTATTCACTATGGCCTCAACCAAAGTCGTTCCAGAACCCATAAAAGGATCGCAAACCAGATCTCCTACTCTGCTGTTCTCTTTGATGATTCTCCCTGCTAATTGTGGAATAAATTTTGCAGGATATCTATGATAATCATGAGTAATATAAGAGGTCTGGCTAGGACTAGTATCTTTAAACGACCAGGAATCATCTACCTCCAAAGACTGCACTGATTGCAATATTCTAAATTCTAGAACGAGTCCACATTAATATTAGTTTAATGGCATTGTTTACTTTTTATTATAATTCAAACGCGTATAGATCGCTTCATTGATTTCTTAGCTGCCACTTAATAGACCAATTCAAAATTATATTGAAGCATTTACATCTATGCAGGAACTTTAATGTAAAGGGCTCATTTACCTCCAATTCGTGAGAAGGTGTTAATAGAGTTAATTATTTTGTCGAACTGCTGCTGTTGCAAGTACCAGATTAAACATGACGCCTGTTGGAATAGTTCTATATCTCAAGATACATAACTAAGGTTTGGTCCTTTCATGTTCACATATTATATATTATATAACCAAATTAAGCTATAGATAATCCCTTGCTTAATTTAATAGCCACTTTATCATGTATGACTGATTAGGTATAGGTCATGTCGCCTTATGTGAAACGATTAAGTAACACGAATCTCTTTTATATTCTATTTGGACAGTAAAGGATATTATGCACTTCTAGGAGTATCAGAGCGTGCTAGCTATCAAGAAATTAAGAGAGCATATAGAGGTCTGGCTAGGAAATATCATCCTGATAGAAACAATTCCTCCTTCGCTGAGGACATGATTAAAAGAATTAATGCTTCTTTTGAAGTT
>DATDNG010000604.1:0-2172 GCA_036518375.1 Nitrososphaeraceae archaeon
AGTCGATAACATAACGTCCTCCTAATTAGTCTTTTTCTCCGCTGCAGCAATTATTTTGATCTGATTTAGAATCTCTTCGTAGTTGTTCGATTCTATGCTATGTTATGTTATGGCAATAGTGACTTTTTAAAATAGAAGTAAACACGTGGTACAAATATTGACTAAATGCACCAGGTATTCTTTTAAATATAGTAACTAAATGATTTTGAACTTCGCAGGTAATGGCTTCACCGGTTGGGACTCCTGTATTATATCCTTTTCTTTCGATCAAACTTGACCATGCAAAAGCTTCGGATAACTTAAGCAATGGTAACAGGTGATATCAGGATAATAATGTTGGACATGGCAGTAATGGCATATTGAAGGTTATCTCACCCTGATTCAAATGAGATAACCTTGTCTTCAGAATTATGTGATTTTTCAACGACCTTAATACTGGCATACATAAAATCCCGGAGATTCAAAAGCAGTATGCCAGAGTAAAGGACGACTTAGAGGTCATTGACTACAAAAAGGCAATAGCAAAAAATCAATTATATGATATGAATAATCGGATCTCATATCTAAATAAAATTAGCTATAGGAAAAGAAAGGAGATAGCATCTTTGCAGATTGGAGTGCAAGAGTTAGAAGGATATGTACATGGACTCGAGAATCATAACCAACAACAACAAAATGAAATTCAAAATGAATAGATGACCCTTGGTTATGTGATTAAAGTTGTATCAGTGTTCTTGTGCTTCTGCTCATTCTCTTTCTACCAAAGTATATCAAAACTACTATTACAATGAATACCATGGAGTTACTTTAGAGATAGCAGACTCGTTACTCAAGATGTTGTTAAACCAGATGGTAGATAAGACGACGGCTGCTGCAGCGGTGAAAGTACAATGAAGGAATTGCTTTTTTTCGTTAAGTGAACAATGAACAAAGCATATATCATATACGAAATACACATATACCAGTCTTGGTGTTGTTTCTGAATGTTTGAAGTCGAAAGAGTCTACTTCATCACATAGAAACAAGTACTTGGTAGAAATTGTTGGTACATTTATGCTGGTCTATGCAATTTGTTCCGCTGCTACAGTATACCATAATACTGGGCAATTAGGAATAATTGGAATAGCACTAGTTCATGCGCTTGTTCTAACGGCTATAATATATGCAATAGGCTATCGTTCTGGCGCTCAGGTAAATCCTGCAGTTACTATAGGTCTATTGGCTGCAGGTAAGCTGCGACCAAGGGAAGCAGCTTTGTATATAATAAGTCAGATTATTGGAGCTGTAATTGGTGCTGCCGTTGTATATAGTATATTTGGTTCTTCAATGTCAGCAAGTGTTACACTTCCATCTGATGGAAATGTAGTCAGAGCATTTGTATTAGAGACTGTCATGACATTTACACTAGTTTACGTGGTATTGGCGACAACTACGTCAAAGAACTTTAAGATAGCTCCATTGGCAGGAGTTGCTATAGGATTTACACTAGGATTTAATGTAATGTTTGGTGGTTCTATAAGTGGAGGCTCTTTAAATCCAGCTCGCTCCTTTGGCCCTGCATTGGTTGCTGGAAACTTCAATTACCAATGGCTTTATTGGATAGCACCAGTTATTGGAGGATTAATTTCTGCTGGAGTATACAAAGCACTTCATAAAGACGAGGATCTTCCTCTCCCTAGCGAGTAATCTAAGGTTTCATTGGCATCTGGTAAGCATAGTACAAGGATTCAAGACAAATGGATGTGGACGGCTCAGTAAAAACCACCTTTCATTCACATAAACCAGTCAAAGCTCAAGCAACAAGAACAAAAGACCATAGAAGGTCTCTACTCTTTTATCTATCCATTTTCTCTTACTGCAAGTGCCCGAGAATGTTGTGAAAGATACTGCTTAGGCCATTCGATACCATCAAGCATTTTCCATGAGTTGCCAGAATCAGTAGAGCAGAATATCCCATGGTTGTTGATAGCATAGAATCCTCCTGCAACCTTTGGATTTGCTACGAGTACGGAAATAATTGTTCCACTTGGTTCAGGAAGACCAGTATTTGTAACTGGTTTTCAATCTTTATTATTCCCATCATCTTCCCCTTCCAAATATCTTCTATAAACTAATGACTCGGCAGCTTCAATAGAATGTGCTTGCCAGGCTGAATGAGATGCAGATACAATA
>DATDNG010000605.1:0-7409 GCA_036518375.1 Nitrososphaeraceae archaeon
TAGCTATAAGAAAGACATCACAACATTTGTCTCCTTTGTAAAGAGAAACCCATTCTATCTGGAATTGGACTCAACATTACAAATCAGAAAAATGTTCTATAGGAAAAGAAGAATTTATGAATTGACGAAACTTTAATTAAAGTAGATGATGAATTTGTTTGATCGTAGATTGCAACTGATCCAAGAGATAATAAAATTCTTGGAATACGTGTCTCATATCAAAGGAGTATGCATATTGCAGGACAATTTATATGATTCGTAATGAGAAAATGTGGAACATCGTGTTTCTACTGATTAGTATGTGGTATATTCAAGCTTGCAAACTACTCAAACTGAACATTATATATTCTTCATCATATAATAAAAGTATAGTTGAGCGAACAATTCAATATATAAAAAGATAGAACACAAAAGTTTTGATGGCTATTTTCCATGCATAGAGGAAACGAATTGGAACCTAGGCACATCCTCAATTGGTCATTCTGTTCATTCACATGCATAATTAAAATGATTACTTACTATGTTGTTAAGTGAAGAGCTTCTAAATCTACAATAATATACATATCCTTACTTCTTCACTGAATTTGGAATTTCTACAAAAAAAGGAATAAAAGGGTGACCAACTAAAACCCAATGTGCAGTCGAAAGGTAACGTAGAAGGCAATAATAACAATAAGACAAAATTCATTTTTATTACTGGTGGTGTAATGTCAGGACTCGGAAAAGGCGTAATAACTTCATCTACTGCTAAATTATTACAATTACTGGGTTTGAAGGTTTCATGTATCAAGATTGATCCGTATGTGAACTGTGACGCTGGAACAATGAATCCTATTGCACATGGTGAAGTTTTTGTTACAGAGGATGGTGGTGAGTGCGATATGGATATTGGAAATTATGAACGTTTTCTTGATATTGCAATGACAAAAGATCATAACATTACAACTGGTAGCGTATATTTGGATGTAATTCATTCCGAAAGAGAAGGAAAATACCTTGGTCAATGTGTTCAGATTATTCCACATATTACAGATTCTATAAAAAACAGATTACGAAAAGTTGCCAATGATGAAGGATTAGATATTGTGGTCGTAGAATGTGGCGGCACTGTTGGTGACATAGAAAGTCTTCCATTTCTTGAAGCATTAAGACAGATAAGACTTGAAGATGGTCATTCTAATACATCATTTATTCACGTAACGCTCGCTCCTGTGCTAGATGTTGTAGGTGAACAGAAGACAAAGCCAACTCAGCACAGCGTCCAAGAGCTTCGAAGAATTGGAATCCAACCTGACATCTTGGCTGTAAGATGTAAAACACCTCTCACTTTCGATGCAAGACGTAAAATTTCGTTATTTGCAAGTGTGGAAGAAAAATGTGTTATTTCATGTCATGATGCCCCATCTATTTACAAAGTTCCAGAAGTATTGGAGAGCCAGGGAATGATCAAGGTTATAGCCGAAAATTTGTTATTAAAGAATTGCCCTTTGCGATGGCGTGATTGGAAGTCAATTGCGAAATCATTTTATGATTACAATGGATTTGTAAAAATTGCGGTGGTAGGAAAATACGTTAGTCTTCCAGATAGCTATGTTAGTATCTATCATGCGCTTTCACATGCTAGTGCGTACATTGGAAGAAAAGTAGAGGTTGAATGGATTGATTCAGAAGAATTTGAGCAGAATGGAAGAGGAGTAGGTGAAGAAAAACCAAAGAATAGTGGTAGTAATCTTTCGTTTCTTAGGAAATTTGATGGTATACTTGTTCCGGGAGGATTTGGAAGAAGGGGAAGTGAAGGAATAATAAATGTAGCCAATTTCAGTAGACAAGAAAATATCCCATATTTAGGAATATGTTTCGGATTCCAATTAGCGATTATAGCATTTGCAAGAAATGCATGTAATCTACAAGATGCCAGTTCTACAGAACTTGATCCAAATACAAAAGATCCAGTAGTGGTATTTATGCCTGAACAAAGGTCAATGCATAATATGGGCGGAACTATGCGACTAGGCAAGCACGAGATTACGATTATTCCCCATACAAATGCCTCAAGAATATACGGAGGAAATAAAACAAATATAATATATCGAAGACACAGACACAGATATGAATTTAATCAAGATTATCGCAAGCTTATAGAAAATCATGGCATGGTTTTGTCAGGCCATTCTGATAATGGTAGGCGAATCGAAATGCTAGAGATTGCAAAACACAAGTTCTACTTTGCAGTACAATATCATTCCGAGTTTAACAGTAGGCCAGGTATACCCGAACAAGCTTTTGAGGCCTTTATAAAGGCAGCCGCTTCTACTTCTCGATATTATTGATTTTTAAATCCTAAGCTCATAAATCTTTTGTCGTGCGTCACGTAGAGATGTCTTTTTCTTCACATAACCTAGATTAAGCAAATGACTAAGTGAGAGTCTAACAGTTCTTTCTGGAAGCATTGTTTTTGTGGAAAGGTCTTTTTGAGTTAATGCACCCTCGTATTCTAGTGTTTTCAAAATCAGTTTTGCACTTGGTGGTACGCTCAGCAAATCTTTTGCCAATTTTACCTTCTTTGCTATAAGCGATATAGCAGAAGAAGAATCTCCAATTAACCTGACAAGTCTAGCTGGAAATTCATGTCTGTAGCATTCAAGCATTTTTTTTATTGCTAGCCGAGATCCGCCATCAAGAATGACTTCGCAGTGGTATCTACCCATAATATCTGCGATTTCTAATTTGGTGTCATTGGGAACTACTAAGGGTCTGCGTGTGTTATCAACTGAATTCACCGATACCACAATAAATACAGAAGATTTCTGTAATACCATTGGGCCACCTGCAGACATTGAGTATGCAGTTGATCCTGTGGGAGTAGATATTATAACACCATCACTGTTATCATGCCACACATCCTTGTCATCTATTCTAAGTATGTGCTCCATTAACGTTGCACTTTTACTTGGGAATATTGCGACGTCATTCAGCACAGGTTCAACCTCTTTTCCATCTACCTTCACTGCTAAGCGAAATACCTCGTCGACTTCATAATTACTTCTTTTTAACCTTAAAATTGCCGATTCTAGGTCTTTGACCTCTAGTTGTGCCAAAAACCCGGTAGAATCTGATTCATAAACTCCCAGAACCGGCGCAGAATCAGTTACAACTTTGTGAAAATAGTCAAGTATTCCTCTATCGCCACCAGTTACTAAAACAAGATCTACTTCCTTTGCCAATTTATAGTCACTATCTTGCATCACTTGTGTGTCAATATTCAATAAATCGAGCGTCTTTTTCATCTGAGATAAGAATGCTCCATTTTCTCTGGAGCCTGTACCCGAAAGAGCTATTTTCATCTCTCTTAGTTACATGTAAAGAGATTATTTATTTAATTAATGTAGAAAAATTATACTGTTCATATATATAAGACACCAAATAACACACATCATAATTTTTGAAAGGCAACAGTGCCATAATAATAATAAGCGTTATGCTCAATTTTTGATTTTGGTGGGATCTTATCCAATCCTGTTAACTTTGTTTCAAGGGCTGCACGTACTGTACCAGCTGCAAAGCAAATGGCCCACAAAGGATCCTTCTCCTTTAAATAGGAGCAGCAAAATGCTGCTGACAAAATATCTCCAGCACCAGTATAATCCGAAGTATTAACATCTACCTTTACAGAATAAAGCATTTTATTGTGTAATAAGTAAACAATGTTATTTGCAGTAGAAATAACAAAGCTTACGCCCTTTGTAGAATGTAAAAATTGCATTCCTTCGAGTCCTTGAAGTCCTCCTGTTAGCGCCGCAAGTTCTTCCTTATCTACCTTTATTGCGGTTATCCCAGACAGATCTAAGCTCAAATGATCTAGTAGTAAAATTCGTCCCGATGAGGATGAGGATATTCTTTTTGGATCGATCGAGCGCAGATAACCCTGCGGGTCGAGCATCACAAAATTTTTTTTGCCACCATCTTTAACTATGGCTGCAAGTATATTTGTAGGAATCTCATCGATAACAGGGCTTACAAGCCAACAATCAGTCTGTATTGTTTGAATATCCTCTACTGTCAAAGGCAAACATTTCGAGAGTAAAAATAAAGTTCTTGAATCTTTATTATTGATTATGAGTTCAAATTTTGTAGTAGCAGAGTCGACCATCTGATGCTCATTTATGTTAATTCCATGATCTCGTAAAACTTTCATATTCACATGAGAAAAATCTTTTTTGCCAACTTTTGTTGCAAGAATAACTTCAAATCCAAACTGTTTAGCAGTAAAGCCACCATAGCATGCAGGACCTCCAAGGCTCTGAGTGGTTCTTCCTTCAGTATCTTTTATAGAATCCAATACTATGTGTGATGCTATAGCTATTTTCATAGCAAATTATGACAAAAGATATTGTCTGGTAATAATTATAGGTTATGGAAAGCATATTTCTACAAGCGGCCACTTCTTTATGTTTGTTGGTGATCGAACATCACCACTACTGCTAAAATTATTTCGAAAGGTGCATTTTGTCGTTAGTAAAAAGCGATCTTTATAGGTACAACGATTTTCTTTTTTTGTCTCTTTTATTTGGCAACTCATATTCGAGGAGCATCTATTAATTTTTCAGTATTACTACTCGCCAATTGCATTACTTAAGCTAATTATTATATGTCAAGTCTCCTTCAATAACATATGTTTCTTGTTAGCCAACCAATAACAAAAATATGAAACATTTTGAACCGGAGTCAAAATAAAATATATATGAATCAGTTTTCATGATCTCGCTATGGTTTACAAATATAGTGACATTGTTGGAACTTCAAATACTGACATTACTGACGCAGTAAATAATGCGTTTCAAGAAGCTTCAAAAACTATTAAGAATATAAAATGGGGAGAACTGGGACGTGTGACGTTTAGAGTTGAAGAAGGGAAAAAGATAGAATACCAGGCAGAAGTGAGGATTGGTTTTGAAGTTATAAGAGCCGATGAGGGCTAACTAAAACTCATGGTTGATATAGTTATGACTTCGTAGCAACTAGTTTCATATTAAATGTGATTGTGGGTGCAAGTATTGCTAACCTTGTATGTATAAGCCGTACGCATAGCACAAAAGAATTTAACTAAAATCTTCTCTTTATAAACGAGTCATACTTTCCTATCGTTTGTATTTGCCTCTTCTATCCCTCTTTTTTGTCCAACTTAATCTCTTATTATTTAATAACTCAAATTTCTCATAAATGTGAGGTCTCTTATTTCTCATGCCTTCTACTATTGGTTTGGCTTTTTCCCAGAAAGGAGCAGGGTTGAACATATCAAAGTAAATGTTTTGATCTATCAAACCATAGTTTACAAGAACGCCAGATAATTCAAAAAAGCCACACACTGCTATGAAGTAAGATCGTCCAATTGAAATGCCAGAATATTTTTGTAAATATTCTTCGTAATTATTTGCATCCATTTCTTCCAGAAACCATAAGATAGCATCTCTGTGCTTATCATATATTTCATATAGCTTTAGCAATGTATCTGTATTGTTACTCTTCAAGAGGTACTTCTAAATTTAACCTTGGATTGTAAGATAGTTAAAACTTTTCGTGAGTAGAGTGACCTGAAAAACAAATGTTAAATCGTAAAATTTACCTGCTTCTACAACCCTGTTGTATATTCACCCACTAAGTTAATCGGGCTCATTTGACATATTCGTTCAATATGATTCATTGATTGGAGTAAAACCAGTATTTTTGAAACTCGTTTATTCTTGGCTAAACAACAGACTACAGACAGACAGAGGATATAAAGAACTAATATATATTATACAGAAACTATCTTTGAATAATTTGAATATGAAATGAATACCAATAGTTGCGATGCTTATCGTGATGAAATTCATCTAAATACTTGCTCAAACACATATTTCCCCTTGCCATCTACTTCTACATATCCTTAAAGTTATTGGCAAGATTTGTATCTCCGACAATTGCTACGATTATGAAACACCATATAATAATCATAAGACTTAAAAGGACAGATAGACCCATCTATTCATATACTATGCCAAAGAAGCGAACTAGTAGGGGCCGGACCAAGGGTGGAAAAGGTAGTTCTGGCACGGTACATTGTAGCCAATGTGGGGCGATGGTACCTCGCGATAAAGCAAAGAAGATCACTGGAAGGATTACTCTAGTTGAACCAACTCTTGCCAAAGAATTGAGATCACAAGGAGCATACATAGCGCCATCAACCGATGTAAAATTTTACTGCGTCTCCTGTGCAGTGCATCGTGGCGTAGTGAAAGTTAGATCAGAATTGGACCGGCGTGTTGCTGGTAGACTGAGATGATAATAATAACAACGATGCTTTTTATAAATTCTTTAATGCAGTAGCAATTCTATGAATAAGTGTCACACCAGCTACTATTGAAACTGCAATAATTGCCCATTGTATGGCACCTATAACTGGAACCATTCCTATTATCGCGATTATTAATAGTCTTTCTGCCCTCTCTCCAATACCTATGCCCTTTAACTCGACACCTAGAGATTCTGCTCTTGCTCTAACATAACTGACTGTAATGGATAGCGATAATGCGATCATGCATAGTATAGGATTGGCCAGATTCCCAACTGCTATACCTATGAATATGATGGCTTCTGATATTTTGTCAAAAGAAGAATCTAGGAATGCTCCTTTCTTTGAAGTTTGCTTAGTTACCCTCGCGATACTACCATCAATTATATCAAAAAATCCCGAGATCAAAAGAAGAATGCTGCCAATAATAGAACTGTAAAGCCAAGAAAATCTTGTATCTGGTAGTATGAAACCTGTTGTTGGTGTTGCTGTTGCTGCCATTGCATATACTGCTCCAGCTAATATAGAGGTTGCTAAACTTACTGTTGTCCAAAAATTTGCAGATAGGCCCAAGGAAGCAAAGGTCATAGCAATCTTTGTCATAATAGGTTGCAATGAACCTCTGAATTTGTTAAGCATATTGCTGCCCCTATCAATAATCCTAGGAATAGCATATATAGATAGCATTTTCTGCATCTAGTTACCACATTTTTCGAAGCCTGTGTACTTAGGGCTACTATCTAGTTTTGCTAACTGGGTCCTTGATGGGGCTGATGATATATTTACACCGTTTGCTCCAGGTGATGAAAACGTATGCACCGTCTGAAACGAACTGCTTTGCGGTAGCAAGACCTATGCCACTATTTCCACCTGTGATTACAGCAACTTTCCCTTCAACCTTACTCCTGTATTATTTCGCCTTTTCTGTAATTTTGGTATCTTAACATTATCAACTATAATAAGGTAATTATATATAAATTAGAAAGTTACTTATTGGATAGCATGTTTCAATATCGTAAGCGTTTTTTAAAAGCTGCAAAGGAAATACTTCTACAGTTAGAACCACAGTAAATAAGTC
>DATDNG010000606.1:0-2788 GCA_036518375.1 Nitrososphaeraceae archaeon
GATTTTCTTTATCTTAGATTTATTGGTGATAGAACTATAGATGATAATAGACACCTTTAGTTCACCTTTTCCTTAAAATATTATACCATACTTCTCTCGAGTCCTTACCATGTATGATAATGGTTATAACTTTATAGTCTGATATTATTTCTAATAGTCTCTCTACTATACTAATAGTCTCTAAGTTATCTCTTCTCTTTGATTAATCTGTTCTCTCTTTACTCTTAATATTATTAATGCAGTTATTCCTATGTAAGCTGCTTCTAGCATAATTGTGGCTATACCCATCTCATTAATTGAGAATGCTCTTCCTGCTGTAATTGGATTTGGTACTCTTGTTATTACATATAGAATGATCAGTACTATAGTGCCTCCTATTCCTAAATAATACCAAAATTTTCCCCATTGTTTTACCATCGGTAATATCCAAAACAGTTGTGTCATTCCTGCTAAAATAAAGAACATACCTGAATTAAGATTTCTACTGATTATATTGGATGCCAGTATCAAATGTAATATTCCAGCTATTCCAGTAGTAGCTCCAGCTGCAAGGTAATAATAATAAGAACCTTTGTACATTTTACCTCTCTTTCATACAAGACACTTTCCTTTCTTTTGTGAAAGGAGTGTTTTGACTATAATATATATCACATTAGTTATTTGTAGATCTGAACGCGATAAGGTTTGCTCACTTGAAGGACACCCTATGAATGAGATATGCTTAT
The DNA here is from genome assembly GCA_036518375.1 of Nitrososphaeraceae archaeon. Lineage (GTDB taxonomy): Archaea > Thermoproteota > Nitrososphaeria > Nitrososphaerales > Nitrososphaeraceae > Nitrososphaera_A. The sequence goes on from DATDNG010000606.1 coordinate 726, forward strand.
TAATGAATATCTCTGAATTCGTTTCATCATTATCACTCTCTCCAAAGTTAGAATCAGAGTCCACATTACCATGTCGCTAGTATTATGTAGCTTTCCTTCTCTTGAGTATAACTAATCCACCAACAATTCCACCCATTCCAACTAATGTCACTAATGGCAAATAGTAAATCGGAGAACTCGCAGGATCACCATAAATTACATTAAAAGAAATATCCCCTTCATAAGTATTGGGAGGAGATTTTGGGTTGTCCTTACCATAGACGGAGATAGAACCAAGTGTGAAACCATTTGTAGATAGTCTGTCAACATAGATTCTTGTACCGCTGCTAATAGTTAGTCCTTGATTACTAGCATAACTGATGACTATTGGCTGGTTTCTTGACCATCCAAAACCTCCTTTTTTATCATAAAGTCTGACATAACCTACCTCTTTTGTATTTGCGGCAGCCCAAAACCTTTCGGAGGAATCATCGTTATACATTGCAATATCGACGAATTTCTCGCTTGGTGTCGGTTCCCGCAACTTTATGATAGTCTTTGCGTCTTGTCCAGAATTATAAGATAGGTTATTTTGTATTGTCAATATCCAGCTTGGACCTTTTGCTTTGTCATAAGTGTAAACAAGTGGATTCAGTCTCCCATTGTTTGATGAAGTAAACGGAAAAACAAATCGCTCACTATGGTTTGTCTTGATCACTTGATACGGCATACCTCGTGAAGATTTTGTCAGTTGATCGTTGTTGTTTTGACCATAGGTCAGTACTGGTATGAGCATCAAGACTGTTACCAAAAGAATGCACATGGAGAAGTGGAAAATAGCAGACTGAACATTATTAAAAAATAAACAACTCATGTACTTATTATCTAGTTCTATATCTATCTATTTCTTTTTCCATCGTTCTAATACAAACTACAGAAAGCACTCCCATGTGATTCATATTAGTATCATTGATCCTGCCTTAGAACTCAAGATGTTTAAGGAATGTTCTTCTCACGCATATAATGAATGTGCACCGATTTTTCATTTTCCTTTTGACAACTTGTACATCTCCAATGAATAGCCTCATAACAATCTAAGCAATGTTCAAATGCAATCATTTCATTTCCGCACCCTCTACACAGCATTGACTTACTTTTTCATTTTCGTTTCTATTATCACTTGCTCACTTTTAGGACTCTCTGTAGGTAAGTAAGCTTTATCATTTTCAAATCCGATTAATTAATCATATGTTCAAAAACGGATGCATATGATCGTAACATACTTTTCTCAAAAAATAGGGACAGGAGAAGAAGAAGGAAGAGGAGAAGTATAATTGAGTAGGAGGATTAAAGGAGATAACGAAGTGTAAATTAATGAAGATATTGCAAGTAAGAATGAAAGCCAATTGTTTTCATTCATGGGTGACCTATGAAAATAGGAAGATCATATTTCCCGCAGGCTAGTGGGTGAAATAAGATTATATCTTGCAGCTATTGCTTTTGCCGACACTTGATTGACAATGAAATTGGAAGAATTTCATAAATATGATACAATTTATATTAATATTGTCTATACTACATTGGAATAAACAATAAACAATAGATTAAATTATAAAGATGTAATATCCGTATACTAATTTATGGAACGTAATAAACAATCTTTACGAGCAGATTTAAGTTGGCAGTTACAATTATGCTTGAAAAGCAAAGATTTACTTCTAATCCTTCCAGATAGGAGCTTATTTCTATGCTAGACTACTTTGAAATGGATCGTGTAATCGAAGAACTTGCGAAGGCATATCCTGCTCAATGTGCAACCACGTGGTTCAAGATAACAAAAAATCACAAACCTACCAGAGAACAATATCGCAATAAAGTAGTAGAATACATGAAACAATTTGAATACTTACTAGCTACTTATCCGCAAAGCTTTGAAACAGATAAGCTAAAAGAAATCGTTAAGAAATCACTAGATAATGAAATAGAAAACGTGCTTCAGGGATATAACAACGATGTCGAAAGGCGTTACAAACACTACGTTGAGAACTCTCCATCAGAATCGAAAAATATTTTGGAAAAAGAAC
>DATDNG010000607.1:0-7503 GCA_036518375.1 Nitrososphaeraceae archaeon
GAAAGCATCGGAATGCATGCTACATGCTGCAAAAGACCATGTTACTTCATCACTTTTCGATACATCCTAAAGTTAACGGACAACGGTCAAAAATTAAAGGAATATTATAAAAATATCATATATTTCAAATCCTTAAACACATCCGATTCGGATCTATAAATGCGTTATTTAACATATCCTTGTGCAATAGATATACTGACTTTCTATCATATTTGGTTTTTTACTATGTAAGCATTAGGATACAGACGCTAAGATCAATGCCTATGTGATAATAACAAAGCTAAAAAATGCCCGCAATAAACATACATTATGATTTCATGTAGAATATGCGGTAAAAACCTGGATGATGAAAACGCTTTTAACCACATTGCACAACATGATAAAAAAGGGGAAATTCCTCGTTCAGAGCGTTAATAAATGCATACAATACGATGATCTAGTTGTCGATAGCTACAGTATTTGCTGTTACAGAATCAAAAGATGATGATTATGACAAATTCTATTCCATTATAACTCATCTATAGGAAATTTTGTTGTACAGCCGACGCATTCATAGATCTCTTTTCCAACAGGTCCTGTAACATTAAATCTCACTATAGTTGTACATTTTGGACAACGTCCTTGTACACTACGAATCTTTCTTTGAGGCTTACCAATTGTTCTTTTCCTTCTACCACCCATATCTAACACATATATCATAAGCTAGCTTTTAGAGTTTTAGAAATCTGATAAAATATCTATGTATCATTATAGTATCTAATAAAGGTTCGTAAACCTGTAAAGCGAATATTTAAGTATCATAATTTGGATGGACGAATAGAAGCAATCTCTAGCTAATGTAGCAGACACTAATCCTGAAAAAGGTCAAAACTAGCCAAAACTAACATCACATTCTTGATTTCTTCCAGACTCATTTTTGAGGTACTAACGAACATCTGATGGCAGATGACCTGCTGCGAGAAACCTTTAGTATGATACCAACCCTAAGACATTTGGATTCGAATCCCCGTACTGCAACAATTACACAGAAATTAACATCTTTATCACCTCACCGTACATTCTTGTTGTGTTATTAATAAAGATCGATTCCCAATTTCTGACATTTTATTCTGGATTTTACATATGAAATAGGATATGAAATAAATTTCCAGAAAATATCAATTATGGAAGCTCTCTACGCATGACTAAATCATTTCGACTCGACATGTGGCCATATAATTAATAGGGTTTTTAGAATCCAAGAATCATTTAAACGTTAGATCGATAAGAAATGATAAGCACGAAAGCATAAGCAAACTTTTACTTTAGTCATCTACAAAAAGAAGCAACCATCGGTATTTTATATATTTAATAATGTATAAGAAAAGAATTATTATTATTTATCCAATCTAGCCTGAACCATTTTTCAGAATAATCCAAGATCAATATACCTTAACTACAATAATTTTAAATAATCAGAGCATCTCTCGAAAGAGTTCACAAGTATCATTCTAAACTAGCGTATTTTATTGATTAGAAGATTTAAAATGATGTTGAAATTCAGCATACTAGAGGACGTGTAGATCTTTAATTAAGAGCACTTAATCAAGAGCCGACTCTTTTCATCTTTGAACCACATTTTGGACAGGCGGCTTCTTTATGTTTTGTCCCGCAGCTCATACAATAATACTTCACTGAACTCTCTCCAAACATTGAAGATGATGACATTGAACTGAACATACTCCCCATCCCCATTCTTCTCATCATTCTCTTTCGCATATAGAAGTTGAGCAAAATGAAAACCGCAAATATAGCCGCTAATGATATAGGAAATGGTAATAACAAAGATATGGTAATGCTAATGCCAAAAGAAATTCCCATCCATACTATTTGGTTGATAAGGAATTGTTTATTGTTGCTACTCATATTTGCTCAAATAAGTCTACACATTACACAGTTATTAAAATAGCTATTAAAATCCCTAGTTAATGTAATAACCAATTCAATTTATACATGATCTTAATACACGGATCTAAACATCATATTATGGCAAAAAAAGGAAGAAAATTATTTTATTACCAGAATACATTTATGACGTCAATATGTAATAACTTTATTATGACTATCTTAGAATCATCGCAGCAAGAGATTCAAAAACATAAAGCAAATTGCCAGAATATCCTTGCTTTATCACCTAAAGTACGCTATGTGGGTGTAATAAACAGGTTTGGACGAACTTTGGCAGGACAATTACGCAAAGGCGTGACACCATTGTTCAAACCTGATGAAGCTAGAAATGAGTTCTTTATCGAAGCAACAAGAAATCAGTTAAGAAAAAATTTTGAATCATCTATAGGCAAAACAGACTATACGTTTACGGAAAATGAAAAAGTCAATATATTGACATTATCAAACCAAACCAACTTTTACTATATCACGTTTGATAAAGACACTGATTTGCAAGGATTTATAAAAATGATTGAAGCAGCCAAAAAGATAGTAAGACAAGAGGAGGCGAATTGACATTATCTGCCAATGATCGGATTATTTTGCAAAAGCTTTGAGTTTTCCGCGCATTTCCTTATCTTTGGAAATAGATGGATGATTTGGATCTGCAAGGATCACTTCATACCAAAGATACATACCATCCTTATGCAAGTAATAAGAACCCAACACTTCCATGTTAGGAAACTTTTCGTTCACTCTTTTTTCTGCCACCTTACGCATACTAATTCCTTGTTTAATATGAACTACGCCTAAATGTTTGGGTCTTCTACCTGAAACTGGCCTCTGTTTTCTCATTCCACCTCTGCCCACCCTCGCGCGTACCATGATAATACCTTGCTTTGCCTTGTATCCTAATCTCCTCGCACGATCAAGTCTGCTTGGTTTTTGAATTTTGTGAATCGTAGGTTCTGTTCTCCATAAAATGGATTTGGACTTTAATTGCTCAGAATTGGACTTCCACATTTTGATCCAAGTCGCATTCATATAGCTATGCATATCACTCTCTTTCGCTGACGACCTTAATATCTGTATACAAGTACGTTTGTCGATTATGATACAAGCATGAGTATAATCCATAACCATGGATTAGACAAAGACTGTAGTTGGCTATTCAATCATAAACCAATGCCGAATTTTGGTGTTGTTAATGAAGGATCATTTCTTGTACAATTAGTCACATTTTTCAGAGCAATATGATGTATCAGAATTGTAGATACAAATTAATTTGTAATTATTGTATTTATTTATTCGGAAACAAAATACGGCTTACCTCAATAAGATGCTGTTTACATCTTGGTCTTTTGCTCAAACCACCCATCTGCAATACAAATATCTGAATAAGTGTAAACACCATTTCCCATTATATACTGCGTTAGGGAATTTGACCTCTAGATGACTCCACGCATTACTTGAATAATTTTTTCGGCAATTACCATCGATGCGAGCTCCTGCGCCTCTTTGGTTTGTGATCCAATATGCGGTGTACAAATTACATTTGGCAGTTCTAGCAGCATTTTATTAGTTGGTGGTTCTATTTCAAATACATCCAATGCCGCACCAGCAATTTTCCCATTGGTTAAAGCTTCATATAATGCTTGTTCATCGATAACTTCTCCGCGCGATGTATTTATAATATAAGATGTGGATTTCATTTTAGAAAAGCGTTGCGTATTAAACATATGTTTTGTTTCTTGCGTTAATGGTACATGACAAGTAACAAAATCTGAGCTTTCGAGCAGTGTATTGAGATCAGTTGCAATTAAACCTACTTCTTTGATAAAATCTTTATTTATAGGATACAAGTCATAACCAATTATATTCATCCTAAATGCTCTTGAGATTCGTGCTACATTCCGACCTATATTTCCAACTCCGATAATCCCCAGATATTTTCCCTTAAGCTCTGTACCAATTAAAGCCTTCTTTATCCAATTTCCTTTTTTGGTTTCTATATCTGCATAAGGAATGCTACGTGCAAGAGATATAATATGCCCAACAGTAAGCTCTGATACGGCATTCATTGCTGCTTCCGCTGCATTGATTACACGAATGTTTCTTGCCTCGGCCGCCTTGACGTCTATATTGTCAAGACCAACACCTACTCGAGCAATGATTTTCGCATTAGTTGCAGCATTTATGACTTCCTTAGTGATTTTTGTCCTACTTCTAACAATAACAACATGGTAATTTTTAACAGAGGAAATTAGTTCTTTTGCATCTATTTCTGGGAAGTAGTCGACTGTCATTCCTACTTTCCTTAAACTGTCAATGCCCACTTGATCAATAGAATCGCAAACGAGGGCTTTACCACAAACTTGCACAAGCCCTGAAAATCCATGTACTTATATATTAATTTCTAATTCTGCGGGGTTCAGATTCATAATTATCGAAAATTAAAAGATTAGTTACCGTAATGATAATAGCATAGGTGCTCGTAGTCCTTAGAATTTGGTGAGGTCAGAGTTCCTTGTGATCGTTATTATGCGTGCCCACTGCCATAGCAATATAACTCCATACCACCTAGAATTAATTCGAGCATAAATTTGTTCTAGTTGACTAAATAAACTAATATAAGAAAGAATTCCAACAAGATGCTACGTCATGGAACCAGCATCGGATACCACTGCTTCTGCAAATGAAAATCTTCGCAAAAGATATAATAAACTGGTGGTAATAGATCTTAAAAAACGCGCTATTCTGCGAAACTTGGTGAAACAAAATACATTATGTGAACATAAGCAAATTTACACCCAGGCTAATGCTATTTGCAGGCGGATATCGACTTCTTATGAAGAAGGAAGAATTTCTGCTCAACAGGCACTCGAATTGATGATTGACGCACATAATCAAATGAGTCATCGTGGTTTACCAAAAGACGTAGTTGCAGCTGAAATGAATAAGCGTTTAAATAAATTAGAAAGAGGAGAAGAAAATACTAGTTTTGAAGTAACTATGGCAAATGTTAGTTATGCGCACCATTTGGGAGACAAAAATGACAAAGATACAAAAAACGATGACGACCCTTCAAATAAATATTCTGAAAGTTACTGGGCTGAAGTCATATAGTAATGATGATATATTGAACCACGGTAGCAGTAAAACTTGTCTCGACAATACACATACATGTACAAGTAGCACATAGCAATATACATGTGTCAGTACAGCTAAAGTGAATTTTTGATATAAATATAATATAGATGTGTTTATGCAATTACCTTCAATTGTTGTTTATATGCGCTAGAAGACTTGTCAAAGCCTTCGAGTCTTCAATAACACACCATTCCAATACTTTTAAGTAAATACAAGATATATCCAATCATTAGAATCCTTTCCGTAGAATTCACCATAAAATGTACGAAAAATATAATATGTGGTAAAAATTTATTAATGTTAACCACATTATAAGTATAATGTATGCCATAATCTTCAGGTATGAAGATGACGAAAAAAACCTGTACCGTTGTCTATGTCCAAAATGTGGACGCCAAGTAAGATTAGATGGTCACTGCGAATGTGAATCTATATTTTTTGGATGCAGTAAAGAGATGCAGTCCTCGGAAATCGCATAACCCTAAATTTTTTGAATGAAAGAATACAGGTACTCTTAGTTTCAATTGCTGCTCTGCAAAATCATGGAACTCTGCTAACCCATTAAATTCTTGTAGGTAGTCACCGGATCCTTAAAATATCCCAAGATGATACTATGGAACAACTTTAGAAAAATAGACTTATTTAGTGGGAGTATTTATGGTAATATTACATATATATGGTGGATTTGATTTATGGACGGGGTATAACAGATATTATTCGTGAAACGCCATTTTATCTCAGTATCTTTAAAAAATATGCCACCATCAAGCTTTTACATGCGAAGCCAGCATTATATGGTTCGGTAGATATTATCAACGTCTGTAACTTACACTGCAGTCATTGCTATTGGTGGTTAAACAGAAAGGAAAACGACAAAGATTTAACTGCAGAAGGTTGGAGAGAAATAATTAAAAAGACTTTTAAAAAGCAACAAGTCTACGTTGTGACTTTGGTAGGTGGGGAACCCACAATGCGTCCAGATATAATTCAAGTTTTCTGTGAAGAAATGCCAAGAAGAGTATGCGTTGTAACAAATGGAACCTATCCTTTAAGGAGATTTGAAAATCTATATTTTTATTGGATATCTTTAGATGGAACAGAAATAGTACACGATAGTATTAGAGGAAAGGGTTCATATGCAAAGACTAAACAAAATATTTTGGAGTATACAAAAGATCCAGATCGTCAGGGCAAACCCGCTTGGAAAGATATATGGATCACAATGACAATTAATTCTTTAAATTATAATACATTTGAAGATTTAACAGAAGAATGGAGGGGAAAGGTAAACAAGATAGGATTTCAGTTTCATACGCCATTTATGAAAGAAGATCCACTGTGGATCCCATTTGGAGAGAAGCGCAGCAAAATAGTTGATAACATTATCGAATTAAGAAGAAAATATCCAAACTTTGTGATTAATGGTGAAAAGCAATTGTCATTGATGAAAGGTAATTGGGGAGGAGTTGGTACCACACCCATTCAATGTCCTTCGTGGGCGATTCTTTCATTAGATCATATGGGAAGAATAAAGCAGCCATGTTGTATAGGAAGTTCTGACAGTAAAGGGTTAAAACCAATTTGTGAACGATGTGGTCTTGGCTGTTATTCAATACTTGTAGCAAATGGGATTACCGGATCCTGAGCTGAATAATCTGATATAACAATATTTTTTTTTGCTTAAAGCATGCTTCCATCGTTTAAAGAATAGCAATGAACAGTGAAACAGATCTATTTGTCAGATGCCTTAGATGTAAACATCAAAAGATTGATCATGACAGAAATACTAGTAAAGATAAAATGAAATGTTTGATTGGTAGCTGTAGCTGTAAGACGTTCGTTCCAGACAGAAAGTACTACAGAACAAGCAAAAAGTAACAAAAGATATCCCATACTTTAAAATCTCTTTTATATTGTAGCAAATGGAGTTATGGTAGTTTATTCTCTAACGAATATGTTAATGAAAATATCAAGCGATGCCAAGAAGATTTCAGGATCCAAAATCCATATTATGCATATAAGCAATATTTTTACATACTTATGAAATTAGACTGCAATGGCGTCATAACTAATGAACACATTATAAAAAGAGACACTATCCACGTACTGTCAATGTTGACAAGACACTCTCGAAAAATGGCAGATGTAGCTTCTATATTAGTAATTGTTGCGATAATAGCCCAGATATCCTTCATCTATGAAGTAGAAGCAGCAACAATTGGTAGGAATTCTACGATACCCGCAACGAACGTTATTACTGGGAATAAAATAGGAAATGCGTTCAAAGTACAAGCTGGAAGAGGAGACAATACTGTTGTAGAAGATCAATTCTTTCCAAAAAAAACAGAGATCAAAGTAGGTCAAAGCGTAACCTGGTACAATCCAACATTAGTTGCAGAACCTCACACTGTTACATTCATACTAGAC
>DATDNG010000608.1:0-3099 GCA_036518375.1 Nitrososphaeraceae archaeon
TATGTTACAGAGGTGTTATTGTTATAAACAACTCTCAGAATGGAATGTTCAATTAATCCTCGGCATTACTGAAATACTATATCCTATCAATCACTCACTTTGACATAACTATTCTGTATACTGTTTCTGGAAACGGCTGGATGGATTTCGAAACAACATGCATATGGAATTGTAGTTCTATCATAGATACTGCTTGGGCAATCTGCGCTGGCTTTGTAGATATCAGTGATACGCTTGTTGCATTCTCATTTGCAACAGTAACAGCTGATACTTCTGGATTCTGTCTTATAGCCTCTGTTATCGGCTGTTGTTGTTGCTGCTGTGCTTGTATGTTTACGCCATGCATTAATAAGAATATAATAGTTGCAGCGGTGATACCTATCAAGCCCATATTGCAATAAACTGAGTTCATTTCACGTTTGCAAATATCAGACGATAGTTTGTGATTGTCTCTAATATATTTTTTTACTAAACTATGCGTTAATTATTATATACTTTTGATAGTGAGCTAATGTAGAAAAAGAGTACTAATCACAATACTAACAAAGAATATTGACTGCACTTGTCGTTTGTAGTACATTGCAACTTACAACTACTAAAATAGTTTTGATAATCTCTAACTTCTCTCGCCTCTTAAGCTGCCATTATAATAACAATATAAGATATGGCATGGGAGTATAAAGAAAAATTCTGATTACTTATGAAAATAAGATAACGAGAAAACCTTGTTATAATTGCATTTAACTTATTCTTATTGCCTGTTATTCATGCAACAGAGCACCGTCTACTACTAACTTCATTACTTTGATGTATAGCGTTATATCTGCTACAACAAAAATTAAGATAGCCCGTAAATTGTTATTTATAATATGTTACATATAAGATACTACTAAAATGCCAGATCAAATGAAACTCGGAATCATAGGGCTAGGTAAGATGGGTGGCAACCTTGCTCTTCAAGCCATTGAGAAGGAGATTAAGGTAGTAGGAAAGGCCAGAAGTAGGAAACCCGAGTTAGAAGAAAAGGGTGTCAAAGTAGTTTCAGATTACAAATCCTTTGTTTCTTATTTGGGAGATCCTAAGGTGATCTATCTATCTCTACCAGCTGGCCGTACTGTAGATACCATAATAGAAGAGCTTTTGCCATATCTGCAGCAAGGCGATGTAATAATGGATGGTGGTAACTCATTTTATTTAGATTCTATTAGACGAGAAAAGCAGTTATTTGCAAAGGGTATTTATTTTCTTGACTGTGGCACGAGCGGAGGGTTAGAAGCAGCTAGAAATGGTGCGTGCTTCATGGTAGGTGGAAGAGATGAGGGAATTAAAATAGCTGAGCCGATTCTAAAGTCATTAGCGATTAATACGGATGCATACGTACATACTGGTCCTCCGGGAAGCGGACATTTTGTAAAGCTAGTTCATAATGGAATAGAGTTTGGAATGTTGCAAGCCATAGGAGAAGGAGTTGAATTATTGCATAAGGGAGGAAACGGATTTAATCTGGATCTTGCTGCAATATTCAAAAACTGGTCAAATGGCTCTGTTATTAGAGGATGGCTAGTTGAATTGATGGAAAAGGGATTAAGGGAGCGAAATTTTGATAGCATACAAAGCTATATTGAAGATACAGGAGAAGTCAACTGGTTGATACAAGATGCTCTCAATAAAGAAATTCCGATTCCTGTTATTTCACAGTCTGTAATGGAACTCTTCAAATCCAGAATTAAAGATAGCGATACTTACAAAGCTATAGCATTAATGAGGCATGGATTTGGCGGCCATCCATTTGGGAAGGATGAGTATATAGCAAAAGAACGAAAGAATAGCAGAATCGCTGGAGTATAGATATACAGAGAATCGCATTCTTGTACTTAATACGAAGCCGGCTTGACACAAACGGAAATGCAGCAAGTAATTAACTAGTAACATGCAGACGCATCCTAAGATCAAATTTTATGTGATATCTGTTATTGGTGTGCTACTGCATAAAATCTAGGCTAAATATATACATATATATGCACATGTAGATAAGTTTGGTAAGCGTTTATCTAAGCACTGATATTTGATTGTATAAAAAACTCATAATCATTCATTTTACAATTTTACAATCGACATAAGAAAGTGCTATGGGTTGTATAAAATGAGAATGCGAGAATCTCGATTTCAATTTGAAAATAAATAATATTAGTTTAGTTGAAACAGCCAAGGAAGCTGTTGCATGCTCTTACTCGACCAAATACAAGACGGAAGTTGCTAGATACATACAACCATGGAGACGATTTGAATTATCAGTATGGTCTGTATGGATGATGGATTGACAGAGTCTATCTATGGTTGTTGTCATTATAATTTAGTCGAGTGTAAAGATAAACTTTCCTTGCCTAATTGCTTGATTGATCTTATTATCTTTCTTACACTGAGTGCGACAAAATGACTATTAGGATAACGCAAAACGCATGTCTAATGTATACAGTTAGACACTGTTAACAACATATTAGACCATATAAATAACATGTTAAAACATGTTAAAACATATCATAAATTAAATAAATATATCATATTTATGTAAAAAATCACCATTTTATATAACTAACAACAAATACAACGTTATGAACAGAGAATTTCTCTTGTGGGAATTTCTTTACCAAAAGAAATTCTAAAAAAAATCGATAATCAACGTGGCGATGTAAATCGAAGTAAGTATATCCTAAGAATGATTGAATGCATTCTAACCACAATAGAAAAACTACAAGATAGTCAAAAAGTGATTAAAAATGATAATCCAAAAGGATAGCAAAATAACAATAAGGCCAGGAGGAGCGGCCAGGCTTCCTCCTGGAGGAGATTGTCTTGTCAACTAGAACCGACAGCCAACAACAAACTGATAGGAGGTTGGGTTTACTGTGAGTTCAAATGATACTTGTTCTGACGTAGAGTTTAAAGTTTATGGAGAATACCAAAAAGAACTAGGCGAAATTTGGAAATGGCACCATAAAAACGACCAAATAATATTATAATCTGACCTGTCTTGTACCCTATTGAAGGGTTTATCTCATTATGCATTGAAAAAAGATAATCTATTATGGTTGAAGCATT
>DATDNG010000609.1:0-8322 GCA_036518375.1 Nitrososphaeraceae archaeon
AGCTTTGACAAAAGAAACGAGATAGTATCTTTGAAGATTGGAGCTCAAGAGTTAGAAGGCAATGTTCATAGACTTGAGAATCATAACCAACAACAACAACAAGAAATTTAAAATGAATAAATAATTTCTTGATGTGGTAAAGGCAATGGTTGCGCCAGCGCTGAAAAAGAATGAAGCGATCTTGTATTAAAGATCTGGTTATCGCTCTCAATCCAAAAAGAAGCTGGATAAGGCGGTATAACAGACATTCCAACTTTGGAAGTCTTGTCGATGGCCTTGTCAGGTTTCTATTCTTGTCTATCACTTCAACCCATGATTCTCCAGTTATTTTTTCACCATAGGAAGCACGAAACTCCATCCATTCCTTTAAGGATTTGTAAGCTTCAGGTGAAAGGAATGTGTAATATTCCTCCGGATCTCCTGCATATGTCAAGAGTTTGGCTGCAACTACCTCACCTTTATCATCACTTATAGGCGAGATATGCTTCCATCGTAAATAATCCCATGCACCTATTCTTATTCCAGAAGAAACCATTGTAAATACAATCGGCTTTATGCGTCTATCAGGATATTCAATCACATGTTGTATTTCTTCCAAAGTCGGCGCTCTGTCATTAGCGGCCTTTCGTACTCTCTCCATGCCACGAGCGATTTTCTTCCATGCTAAAACAATATCATTCATTTCGCAAAATAGCTTTGTAGCACGATAGTAGTTTGGGATTGTAGAGACAGATATCTCTCCTCGCTTAGCCCTTTCATTTTGATATGATATGAATTCAATAAGGTTATCTTGAACCCACTTAGGATTTGTTTTTGCATTTCTTAGGAACTCCTTAGCCTGATCCTGTAGATCTCCTGGAAGACCAAGAAAGTCAAGAAACATTTTAAATCTACGTGGATATTGTCTTTTTGATTCGGGAGATTTTACTGCATATAAAAATACAGCCATTGGGTTATCTGTGATAAGCTGGGACATATTTTTCCTTCCTCCATAATATAATGTAGCGGGCCTAAATAAAGGGACAAGATTGACGCGGGCTCGGAGGGATTTGAACCCTCGACCTGACGCTTAGGAGGCGTCCGCGCTGTCCATTTCACGCCTATATGTACTTATTTCTACAATATAGTCTGCGCCACGAGCCCTATATTTGGAATTCTAATAGCGTCAATTTAAGCATTAATAGAGGTAATGTGTTAATCTGACACAATTCCATCTTTTTCATTTAAGCAAAATAAGAGTCCTGGATATTCATCATATAATGATCTACCTCCATGTTATTTGACAACATTAGAATTCCTTAACCCAGAATATTAGCGGTTATTGTCTATTAAGCGTATATATTTTCTTTTCATATATACCTTGAAATCCAATCTTTCTGTAAAAGTGAATGAATCCTTCATTGGAAAATGTTTGAAGGAATAGGAAATCGAATTTCTGTTGTCGAGCAATATCTAGAGATACTTTTATGATTTTCTTCGCCAAACCTTGGCCTCTGTAAGGCGATGCTGTTCCTAGACAATAAAGTCCCATTGAATCATATCTGTTGAAAAGTGCGGCGCACCCAACGGGAATCATACTATAATTATCTTCGATGTATGATACAAGTAACGTTAGTTCATTAAAATGCATTTTGATTATCCTTTCCACTTCGGATTTCCACTCGATCACATTAAATGATCTACAAAATACATCTATCCAAATTGGCATCGAATTTATATCAACCGTTGATACATGAATTTTATAGTTGTCAGGCTCTGTTTTTTTATTACTATATTTTAACACTTGCATAGTATCTAAGAGAGTAAATCCCATTTTCAACAACTTATCTTCCAATATTCTATCATAGTCCTGAACATAGACGTAACAGTTCGATCTGTTTTCGAAAAATATTTTTATGGCTTCTTCTATCGCAGACTCGCTGTCATAACATCTTATGTTAGTTAATCTATTAAAAAAATAATCTCCAGCAAGCTTTTTATTTATAAATAGATCGGCACAATTCTTTACCTTTATATGTTCAGTCCATAAAGAGCAAAATTTGGATTCATTATTTTCTAGGCATGTATTAATATCTGAGATCGAATATACTCACCGCATTCTTTAGAATGGCAATTGGCTTTAGTTATCATTATTTCCAACGCACTTTGTATGTCAATACCATCAATATATGTTATGAATTTATGCGTATACCTTTTTGTGATAATGAGTTTAATTCAGAAGGTATTTCAACATCAAATACCTTGGGAATTATGATACGTCAGAAGCATTTACTTTGATGTTTTATCCCTTTATAGCTAGAAAGAAACTTATTAGAATTCATGTTCACTTGTTTCTTTTGCTCCCATAATGTATACTCTTCCCCAGTATACTTCTAACCTCCCTTCTAAGTATAATTTCATAGCTTCTAAAAGTGTCATGCTCTCTAGTGTCTGTCCTTTCCTTTTTATAGTCTCCAATGTATCAGACTGAGAAACTTTGAATGATTCTTGACATATAATTGGGCCCTGATCAAGATCTTCTGTCACAAAATGAGCCGTGCAGCCAACTATCTTTGCTCCCCTTTCATAGGCCTGGACATAAGCATAAGCACCAGGAAAAGCAGGCAAGAGCGAAGGATGAATATTGATAATTCTATTTGGATAGCGCCAGACAAAGTTCGGAGTTAAAATGCGCATGTATCTAGCCAAGACTATCAAATCAACGTTATACTGTTCGATTAGTTGCAAAATTTGATTTTCTGCTTCGCTCTGATCAATATTATTGACAACATAAAATGGTATACCAGCATCATCTGCTATTGGCTTTAATATATCACTAGTTCCGATAATAACTTCAATATTGGCATCCATCTCCTTCTTTTTTTTAGACCCCAGAATTGTTAAAAGACATTGGTCTTCTTTGCTAACAAATATTGCAACATTTTTAATTCTATCAGGCTCTTGATAATGGACTTTGATCTCCATTTGTAATTTTTTTGAAAGACGTCGCAGTCCCTCATCAAGCTCATTTCTATCGATTTGTTTTTGAAAAGAGGCTTGTAGATGCATTCCAAATAATCCGCGAACCACATTCTGATTAATCTGCTCAATATTGCCCTTATTTCTGAAAATAAAATTAGTAATATCTGCCACTATTCCTTTACGATCTTTCCCCACAACTGTTACCTCAATAACCATCTTTTGGTTTTCGGTTGTATGATTGGCATGCATGATTGCAATAATTTACTCTTGGTATAAAAAATATTTGTGCAAATAAATAATTGTTCGTATATAATGCAGTAGTACGTTAAAAATTCATCATCCATTCCAATTGTTCTTTCTAGCCGTGTATAGCTTAAAGAACAAACTTAATTACCGTCCAACTTTAGACCTATTATATACAAAAACTAAGAAATACTTATTGAATATAAACTGGTTATTAGGTTATGCTTATGCATGTGAACTATTCGACATTTGTTTCTGAAATATTCGATTATAAACGAATTGAACTCACTGGGACAGAAAAGTCATTCCTTTTGAAAATTATGAGCGGGCATAGTTCAGCTTTCAAAATAACATCTTATATCAAGTCTAGACGTCAACCAATGGTCTATAAAAATGAATACGCGGCAGTAGGAAGACTTCAAGAATTAAATTTAATTGAAGAGGAAGGAAAATTTTTGCGCGGAGCAATATACTACAAGTTAACTACTTTTGGCCTGTTTTATATTTTCTCTAGAATGTCAAGTTATCCACCAAAGTTGCTAACAAGATATCAAGACAATATATTACTAAAAACCTTGCTCTATCCATATTTCGAGATAGATACAATAAAGTCCTGTACCGCTCGTTTATATTCTGTTATAATTCAATATCTACGAGAATGTTGTGAAACAACTCTTTGTAGACTTGAAGAGATCAGAACTGCAATAAAATCAGGAGATCGGGAAAGACATGTTAAAGGATTACAATCTGATTTAGAATGGCATGTTAGAATCTTGGGATTTAGACTAGCAATCATGTATAATGAATCAAATATACTTGGATCTAATCCAGATGTTGCTAATGATAACACCAAAGTTGTGTTCTACGAACTTGAAAGTACGATGAAAATGCTTCTATCTAAGGATAACAGATTTATTAATCTACTCGACTCGATAGAAAAAGAATTTCTCGAAGGATATAAAGAGCTATCAAACAACAATAATGTAAAGCAACCATAGTACATTGATCGTTCATTTCCTGAACACTTGTAAGCTGAATAATACTAATTGATAATTATATGAAGGACTTGATGGCTACTTACTTATTTTTAAACGCATCACTGAAGAAATAATGGAATAATGTCAACTGTAAGCATATATGTCAAATGATGCAATTTAATAAACCGGATTATGTGATCAAAATAACAAAAGATCAATCAAATTCGTCTATTTATAGAAGGAGCAGGAAAAATGTGTTGTGATTATGATATCCTGCTAGCCAGTCGTTTATGTTATCATTAAATAGCCTTGCATCCCATCATTATCACCAATACCGTTAGATCTAAACAAAAACTCTAATATTGTATTCTACCTATCCTCTACATTATGTCACAAACAGAGTCATTTACAACCTATCTGAAATACGAAACCTTGGAAGATATGCTCAAGGTAATACTCTATTCAGCACAATCAGCTCTTGGCATAACTCCAATGCTTTATCATATCAACTACAATAATCAGCAGATACTCTTTATTCAAACTGGAGCAGTTGGTGCTATCACGATACACTTTATAATTCAGGCTACTCAGCCAAGCAAGAAGTTCATAGAGCTACGACGATTGACAGGTGAATTCCAGTTTGCTGAAAGAATCGGTACCGATACGCAATCATTATACATCCCGATTGTAAAACTCGAAAAATCAACACTAAAATTTCCTATATGAGATGATACATCAAAATATGGTCTCCACCTCTACAAATAAAGATATCCAACAAATTCCTTTATTAACAACGTCTCAAGCCATTATTGTTTGGGTAATGCAATAGATAAAATTCTAATTTCGTTAAATAGGCGTAATGATGATGGAACGAATGACTGCTGCCAGAGTATCAAATACAACCGTTGTTGCTTTCAACGTACCTAAACTCGTATTTTCTGCGCTGTTCGACATACTGGTCGAGCCCTGCATATATCTCCTCTTGATCTCTGCATAATCATATATACCACAAAATTGCTCTGAGGAATTCGATTCTCGTATTGGTGTGGGGTCTGGATATTTCTGAAAATATCCACAGTAAATTCCATCATCATAGTCTTTTTTAGCCTGCCTATCAGAAAGAACTTTGTAAGCCTCAACAATCTGCATAAATTTTCGCCTTGCTTCTTCGGAGTTTTTATTTCTGTCAGGATGATATTTTAACACTAAGGTGCGAAAAGACTTCCTTATTTCAACTTGGGACGCAGTGTTACTGACTTCCAAGGTATCGTAGTGGTTTGTCACTTTTCCTCTAGTATTCAGATTACAGGGTATAATCGTTTATGGCTATAGTTATTATCAAATACGTCTAAAAATACTAGCTACCCACTACATGACATACTATACATTATATAGTAACATATCTTTCTATAATGTTTAGACGTTGTTATATAATATGTATGCAAGTTTTTCTGACCTATGTCAAATACATGTTTGACCAAAATTATGTGGAGTAATGATCATTAGTAAAATATCCCGCGGGCAGGATCTACTCCAAAATGTATTTTGTTTGAGCCTGCGACTCTTCGGTTACTGCACCATGTATGCCCGATAGGCTGCTTCACGTGGTCAGCATAACACATAGGCCGACATCTACAGCCGAAAGCTCTACCAGGCTGAGCTACCGCGGGACATCTTGGTTGGTTGTAGCAATGTTATATAATTGTGACTCAAACGAAAAGCATCGTAAATAAGGGCATATAATATGCTATACGTCTCTTCAATTTATCTATGAATTGTTTTTATCGTATTTATCCATGTTGAGGTTTGTTAAGGTATCGAAACATTAGTAATTTAGTCATGAACGTTTTTACTTTAAAACTACCACTATTTATATATCGTTACAGTGATGAATAGTATCTGTATAACATATTACAGAATAGACAGTTAATTTATATGAAGTATGAAAATTTGACATCTACAAAAAACCTATATCACTGATCTACATAAAACGTTTGTGTCTACAGATGAAGTAACTACAGATATAGAAGAAAGCATTCCGTTTGCTCGTTCTATTCAAAAAACAAAAAGGGCAAAAGCAGAACTTTTTGATAATATTGTGGGGCATCATGATGTTAAAAAGTTATTTAATATGTCAATCTTATCAGAGAAGCCTGTTCACATACTGCTAATTGGTCCACCAGCCTCGGCTAAGACACTCTTTATGTTAGAATGCATGAAACTAGAGCGATCTTACTTTACTCTCGGAAGTCATAGTACAAGGTCCGGAATGTTAGATTATCTATTTGAAAAGCGACCGAGATATTTGCTTGTGGACGAAATTGAGCATATGCCAATGAAGGATCAGACAGCTCTCCTCAGTCTAATGGAAACAGGTATTGTTGCTGAAACAAAGTTCCAAAAGACTCGCAGCACACAGCTCAAGACGTGGATATATGCAACTAGCAACAGTGCTGATCGATTGCTAAGTCCCCTTTTGTCAAGGTTTTTGGTGCTGCATTTTAGACAATACAAATATGAGAACTTTCACGAAGTGGCTGTACACTTGCTTTGCAGTCAAGGAACTACTCGAGAAATGGCCGCATCCATTGCTGAAGCGGTGTGGTCAAAAATGAAGTCCAAAGATATCAGAGATTGTATAAAAATCGGTCATCTTGCAAAGACCAAGGATGACATCAATTGGATTGTTGAAACTCTCAAAAATTACAAATGACTGCTGAGTATTTAAATCTCTGCTGTTAAATTAAATACCGGTATTACTTTATGAGGTCAGGTCAACTTTCACCTATTAATGGTTGTGACGATATTGTGGTAACCTTGGATTAGGTGGTATTGAATGTGAAAGGAGCACTTTTTCTTGGAAGCACATGTGATTATCGTATTGTGGGTTCTAATAGTTATGCCAGTACCATCGCAGCTGGGGTAATATTTGCGCTGGCTCCTATACTGGTCCATATAGTGGTGTGTAATATGCCTGACCTGTCATAATACAACATTACTAATGATCGAATAGAGCATCCTTTTTTCCCTTCCTATATTATATAATGACAATATCAATTATCGAGCAAGAGACGCCAGCACAGCCATCAGGGCATATGATATGCACACACGTTATCCTTAGATTAATCCTCTAAATATTTAGATAGGTCCATAGAAAAATATGAAATAATCCGATCTGCTCCGGCTCTTTTTATTGATGCAATAGCAGTAACTTTCCATGATTCTTCCTCAATCCATCCACGCATTGCAGCAGCCTTTATCATGGCGTATTCCCCTGATACATTTTGTGCTGCAATAGGAATGGCAAATTTTTCTTTAATCATACAGATGACATCAAGAGATGGTAATCCAGGCTTTACCATCACCATATCCGCTCCCTCATTAATGTCAGTTTGTACTTCTCTTAATATCTGCCGAGGATTTGTGTGTGCTATTTGATATGATGATTTATCGATTGTATTGAATTGACATATTTTAGAAAAGGCAGCAGTCCTAAAAGGCGCATATAATGAGGACAATTGTTTTACAGAATGGGAAAGAATTTTAGTTTTTAGAAAACCATGTCTTTTAAGTAATTTCCTTACATAATATACTTGACCATCCATCATTGAGGAAGGTGCAACAACATCTGCACCAGCCTCAGCATGGCTAAGGGCAATTTTGGATATTAAATCCAAGGTAGAATCATTATCCACTTTGTTGTTGTTAACCAACCCGCACTGTCCTGAAAAATTATATTGACATACGCAGACATCTGTGATTACATTTAACATATTTCCAAATTCTTTTCTTATCCCTATCACCGCTTTTTGAACTACACCATCTTTATTTAGAGCAATGGATCCTTTCATGTCTCTGTTTTCAGGTATACCAAAAATAACTATTGATGAAATTCCAGCATTAATTACTTTATGGATCTGTTGAGTTATCTTTTTTAGTGGAGTCTTTGCTATTCCTGGCATTGTGATAATTTGACTTACTTCTTGTCCTTCTTGAACGAAGATAGGAAAGATTAGATGTTTTTTTCTCATGCCCACCGCGTCAAGAATCCTTTTGTATTCTAAATCAGCTATGAGTTGAGTTTGCAATGACTTAATATTGTGTTGAATATGGATCTATGAATAGTTTATTATTTTGTTTA
>DATDNG010000610.1:0-5713 GCA_036518375.1 Nitrososphaeraceae archaeon
TATATTGGAAAGCAATTGCCACTAGTTAGTTAGTTAGTATCAATCTGTAACTATTGTCAGTTAGTTCAAATCTTCATCATTCTTCTAACGTAGAATTGCCAGATCAATAGAAGGACATATTGGAAAGGCATATGTGATTAATTTAGAGATTGAAAATAAAAGAATTATTCAAAGGCTTATTCAATAGAAAAGGACAAAAAGAAGAAGAAAAAGGCAAAACAACTCCAGCAGCTGCTGCTAATATCAAATGTAAACAATGTGGTATGCAATTTCAAAGTAAAGATAATCTACAAGTTCATAAAAAGAAAGCTCACTCAGGCAAGGGAGAAAAGAAGAAAAAGACATAGGCACTACTTTATTGTCATTTTTATTTTCCATCATCTCAGTTTGTATGTCTGATATTCTTTCTTTCTTTCTTTCTTTCTTTTCTTAATTCTTCATACTATTTTCTTCTTCCCTGCTTCCTTTTGAAATTGTCATAGGCAGGCCTGCCAAATCCAAAGAATCCTAAAACTGTTTGAGATATCATAATAGAACTAATCATTAATTGTTATTCTCTTACAACAGAAAAACCGATATAAAAATAATTAATTAATTGAGAGTGGGCCATAATTTGATCATGTCATTTTAAATTAAGGTTTGTTGTTTTTTTGCTGTTGCTGCTGTATCCTAGCTTACTGCATAGATTATGCATCCTTATGTAAAAAAGGATCTCAAAAGGTATAGACCTTGTAGTTGGGATGAATTTTATGAATATTCTAAAAGGCGTTTTAGGTGACCGAGCATTTTACCATAATGAGCCATCCATTATCAAAGTATCTGTCAAACCCTTTAAAGAAAATGACCGTAAAGATGTCTTTCTAAGAGCTATAGATGCTTTGACAAATTAATCAAAAATAGATTTCTTATCAAATATTCATATAATATATATTTCGATAAAGAAGTAGTATGATAATATACTGTTTGTAATGTCTAGAAGAGCCTTACACTATAATCTTCGTAAATTTGGGAATTCTATACGAGTCTAGCATATAAGGCTTGACGACCAGACAACGGTTAGCAACCGTTAGCAATGGCTATTGCTACGGTTTTTGGGCTGTATCGTTAGCTGATTATTTAACTCTATTTAACGCAACGGCATGTAAAGAATGAGTAGGTCTTGAGTAGGCTTTGAGTAGGGCAAGACAAATTAACGATTTTATGTGTTAAAATCGTAGGTTACACACAACGGGTCCTTAACATGTCATCGTCTTCGATGTCTTTTCTTCTTTAAATGACGAATGCACCTTTCGGTTTTGGCTTTAGTCCATCCGTATTTTGTCTTTTCAGCATTGCAAACAGCGTATATATTATAACGTCTTGAATATCCTGCTCTTCTTAATGATGAGTTAATACAAGCAATCTTATATTAGTATTTACTGGTTGTATAATTATACACATGACCGTATAACAAAGTCATTCTTCCCATGGTTTGCCACGAACTCACAACTAGACTTGTTCTTTCAGAAAGGCCTATGTATGGATATGAAATAATAAAGGAATTAGGAAAGAGATTCGCTGGTTATTGGAAACCAAAGACAGGTACTATATATCCTGCGCTAGAGAAACTAGAACAAGATAAATTAGTTACAAGGCAAAGAGAATTTCGAGAGGAAGGCCCTGATAGAAAACATTATGCTCTTGCCAAAAAAGGAGAAGCTCAGCTTTCACAATCTGTGCTGCGTTGGATTAAGATGATGGAAATGCTTGAGCATTATCGTGAAACACATGAAGCTATGTTTAGATACAAAAATGATGATGCAAGCAAAGAAGAGCTATCGAAATTTTTGATAGGTATTGGTCAATCTTTAAAAATTAGAATTCCATTGAAATATCAAATGTTCTACCACCAAAATATAAATCTACTATCGCAAGAGGTAAATCCGCCATTATAATACCTAAAGATCCTATAGCTTTCAAGTTTCTATATGCCAAAGAGAATCAAAAATTAGAAGTTCATATGGAGCTACAATGGACTCCAAAGTAATTACTTCATTTAGATGGCTATCAAAAGATGGTAAACTACTTTTAACTGCAAAGATATTGAGAACATTCGCATATGGCTTTCTAAGTATAATTCTTGCAATATATCTAAAGCTAATTGGATTCAGTGAGTTATATATTGGCTTAATCCTTACTGCTACTTTGGTAAATAGTGTTATCTTTACCCTTATAGCTAGCTTTTACGCTGATAAGATAGGCAGAAGAAAATTATTAATTATATATTCATCTTTAATGTCTGTATCCGGTTTAGTATTTTTTGTAACAAGTAACTACATAGCATTGATTATCTCTGCTTTTACTGGAACCATTAACGTAACTGGGACTGAGATAGGTGCTTTTCTTTCAATAGAACAAGCAATGCTACCTCAAACGATTAACGATCCAAAGAAAAGAAATACAATTTATGCTCTTTATAATATGGCTGGAACCTTTGCGATGTCAGCAGGTATTTTAGTTACTGGTTTGCCACGGCTCCTTGTACAGCAGTATGTTTTGAACCAAATTGAGTCTATTAAGCCCCTATTTATATTTTATAGCATAACTGGTCTAGTGGTAATAGGCATTTACTTTTTACTCTCAAACAGGGTGGAGGTTAATAGAAATAACAACAATAACAACAGCAGGATTAATGATACAAGTAGTAGCATACCAAGACCATTGAAACAAACTTTATCACCAAAGTCAAGGGAAATTGTTGCTAAACTATCAGGTCTTTTTGCCATCGATTCATTTGCGGGTGGATTCGTTATCCAAAGTATAGTGTCTCTCTGGTTTTTTACAAAGTTTGGAGTTGAATTAACAACTCTATCCTATATCTTCTCTATTGCAGGTGTTCTTACTGCTTTCTCGTTTTTAGTAGCTGCAAAACTCGCAGATAAAATAGGTTTGATAAATACAATGGTATTTACACATATACCATCTAATATCTTGCTAATACTTGTTGCATTTGCTCCAACACTTTCATTAGCAATTGTATTATACTTAGCTAGAATGGCTCTCTCACAAATGGATGTACCTACAAGACAATCATACATAGTAGCAGTAGTTGAGGAAAATGAAAGAACTGCTGCTGCTGGAATAACTAATACCTCAAGGAATATAGCACAGAGTGTGTCTCCATCTTTAGCTGGTTATATACTGCAGTCACTCTCATTTTTATCTGCTCCGTTTGTATTAGGAGGAATGCTGAAAATTATATACGACATAGCGCTATACTTTAACTTCAGAAATAAGAAACCACCAGATGAGATGGCATGATAGATAGATATCAGAATGTTGCAGTAGCTATGATGCTGACACAGGAAATTTAAATTCAAAAGTGGTTAGATATGAGAAGAAAAAGATCTATAACCATTATAATATTAGTCATAGTTGCAGTCATATCATTTGCAGCAACTTACGCTTATGCAAATTATTTTGGACCTAAGACAGTATTACAAACAAATCCTGATAAATTTAATTGTAGACAAGGAAATGTACTTGATGGAGTTGACAGACAAGCCCGGTTCAACGTATTGTCTACATGTGAGAAGGTAACTGGAATAGTACATGACATGAAAGGAACTAAGGAAGATGATGGTGATTACCAGTTTAACTTACTTTTAGATCAGCCATATAAGAAATTACTTAATGAACAAAATAACAAACAAGTAAACGGTATGCTTGTAATAGAAATCATTCCAAGGGATCAAAGCTCAAAGTTGGTGCAAATTCCAAAGAATGGTGATAAGATAGAGGCTTATGGAGCATGGGTAACTGATAACCCTCATGGATGGAATGAAGTTCATCCTGCATGGAAGATATGGATACTGTAGTAACAATATTTCTTGGTGCATTTCTCTAATATCAATTTTAAAAACAAGAACATTTTAGAAACGTATCTTAGCCATATGTACCCCAATTATGATATAATATCTTAATGACATTGAAGTTCAGAAGAGAAAAGAAGACCCATGAAATGTAAAGGTATCTGTTATAGGTTCGCCGCAAAGAAACCTAAGAGCGGTTACCGGTATTCGGAAGGACATAAACCCTGTATTATATGTGGTATTTTTGTAGACACTAATGGAATGACCAGTTTTAGGTGTCCTTGTTGTAAAAACAGATTGAGGATGAATTCATACAAACACAAACAACATAGACAGATACACTATATCGTAGACACCTTTTCGTTATAGGATAAGATGGTCAATTAAGTCGAATTAAAGTGTGGTTAAACTGCTTGACTGTTTCTTCCAATAAATATAAAACTAGAGAAAGCAGTAGTCCATGAAAGAAAAAACATCTGTACCTTTGGTGGATATTAACAATTAGCGAATTGAACCAAAAAAATAATATGCTTGTATTGTCAACTCCTTTGAACTGACATGAAGAAAAAGGCAGAAGATACGGTTATTGCATTAGCTCTGATTTTGGGATTGACATAGTTCTTGCTTGAAAATAATGCATTTCTTGAAATACTTGTGTTCTTCGAAGTTAAATTTTCCCAAGCCTGCAGTAGTTGTAATTGTGTTAACGCCAATGAATAATCCATTAGGCTAGACCCTGGTAGTCAACCCGATTGAGTGAATCATTAGAATCAACGATTTGTCGCTTACGATCTAGTCACTTATCATTTTATATACTTGACTTTTTATAGTTAGTATAGATATGAAAGCAGAAAAAGTTGCTGTTGTTACAGGTACGTCAACTGGAATAGGGTATGAAACATCTCTAATGCTGGCAAGAAATGGTTTTCTTACATATGCAACGATGAGAAATCTTAACAAAAGTGAGAATATAAAATTAATTGCAACTAAAGAAAAGCTGCCTATTCATGTTAAACAGCTTGATGTTACTAATGATGTATCAGTCAAGAATGCAGTACAAACAATATTATCTGAAACAGGGCGAATAGATGTCCTAGTAAATAATGCTGGTTATGTACTTAGCGGAGCATTTGAGGATCTTGCAATGGATGAGGTAAAAGCACAGTATGAAACCAATGTGTTTGGATTGATAAGAACAACTCAAGCAGTTCTTCCAACTATGAGAAACCAGAAATCTGGTATTATTGTAAATATTAGCTCGGCAGCTGGAAGGTTTGGTTATCCTGCTGGCTCAGCTTATGTTAGCACAAAGTTTGCAGTTGAAGGACTAAGCGAGTCCATGTCGTATGAACTTGAGCCATTTGGTATAAAGGTGGTAGTAGTAGAACCAGGAGTTATTAGAACAAATATCTTCAATAGTGTGGTTGTTGCAAAGAAGTCTCAGGATCCGAATTCTCCATATTCACAGATAATGCAAAAAATGGCTACAGGCTTTGAAGAGATGTTGAAAAATGCATCATCTTCAGCTGACCTTGTAGCAAAAGTTGTGCTTAGCGCTGTTACAAACGAAAATTCGAATATTAGGTATTTAGCTGGAAAGGATGTAGAAACGTGGTTGGATGGTAAAAGAAACATGTCTGATGAAGAGTTCTACAAAATGATAAAGCAAAATCTGATGAGGTAACATTTACATTATATGGCTAGCTCAGAAACAATTGGAGGTGTAATTTACGAATGTATGAGATCTGGAACAACTATAACAGTTGAAGAATTGTCTCGATTGCCAGAGATGAAATGCATATGTGGATTCAGAGTTTTTCGTAAATCTAGACAACCTATAGTAAAGCAACTAAATACGGTTT
>DATDNG010000611.1:0-7459 GCA_036518375.1 Nitrososphaeraceae archaeon
AGATCCTTTGTTACAATTAGCTGAAACATTCATGGAATAAGAGCGAAGGAATTAAATGATGTAAAAATAATTATCATAACTGCATATGAGGTAAATCATAACATTATCAGAGAGCTGGAAGATAATGAATTGGTTGTAGATGTAGTTCAAAAACCAATTGCTATTGATTCATTGATGGCAAAAGTAGCGCAGGGTATTGGGAGCTAAATATGTCTATATTTCATGATATTTCATTATATGTCATTAGTAGAGGGATTGTCACTTTGGGGATATGCTAACACCGGAGTAGTATGGAAGATAACAAAGACTAGTGCTTCTACAGCACCATCACCAACTGGATCTCATACTAGCAATGCCACCACTACTGCTATGCCTCCAACTGGAATCCCAGGAGTACCTTAGATATAATATGATAATGTTGGATACAATAGCAGAGAAGAAGAAGAGAAGTGGTTCTTATACTATAAGATCCCATTATACTAAATGAGAGTGGTAATGTAATTGGGAGATAGCAGCACTAGCAATACTATCCCAACTGATAAACAGTATCCAAAGTTATCAAAGGCTAGTTCAGGTTATTTAGAAATTGAACACTTTAAGAACGCAGACCTACATACTGGTTATTTTTGTTATAATTGTACTTATTTTATCAAGCCCAATCATTGTGCAATAGTCGAGGACACCGGACCCGATGTATACAACAAAGAATCTGGAGTTATAGCATCATATGGACTATGTACATTATGGGATCCCAATGAAGAGGAGACACGTTAGTTTGGGATTAGAGGACCCTCGAAGAGGAGTGAAATAGGAAGAAAAATGTCAAAGATTACTGATAAAATCAAAGAAAAAGTAGGAGCAATTGACAATCTCTCAAAGTTTCAGAAATTCAGCAAGCTCAAAGCGTCGTATGTAGAATACGGCAAGTTTTCAGATTCTAATCTACATGAGGGATATTTTTGCTACAACTGTATTTATTGGATTAATTTTGGTGGTGGAAAATGTATGCTTGTGGAGAATGATGGTCCTGACGTATTAGGAAAAGTTTCAGAAGTTATTGCTCCGCATGGATGTTGTGCAGGATATGAAGCTAATTACGACAAGCTACATGATACTAGGAACCCAAGTGAAGCTCCGGGAATAGATCCTGAGAAAAATAAAAATAAAGTAACTACTGCAGACGTAACATAAAAATTGCAAACTGACTAACAGCCGTTTTGCGCCACCTCATTATTTTTATGAATCAAGGTCTCGTAGGCATATTTGGACAGATGCTTGCTGTTACTCACTGTTACTATTATTATAATAACTCGATACTCATTATATGAGGATCAACTGTCTTCATATTTTGGTACGGACCTGCTTTAAAACGCATTCGTCATATCGATTTTGTTTTACTAGTCTTGACATCTCTACTGCGCCACTTATAGTCTTGTTGATATCTTGACGCATGTGTTCATTTTCTTTCATCTTATCAAAGTTATTCTCTGTATCTTCGGCATACCAACCTCTTGTCCAACCTACAAATGGAAATTTGCCGAAAACAAAACCAAGTTGCGACCAAAATGTCATGAGTTCTCCAGCAACATGTTGTACGTTGTCCTGACCTCCTGTGATTATAAATGCAGCAACTTTGTCTCGAATAAGATAACTCTCATGCGTGATACTCTGATTTTGTACACAGTTCATCCTCTGGACCATTTGATAATAAAGTGAGCTTGCATTACCCCACCTGATTGGAGTAGCGATGACTACAACATCGGCCCATATGATAACTTTTTGATAAATCTCTATCATTTGGTCATCTTTATCCATCTCTGAAATTGAACATGGAAATATACACGCACTGGCATTTTTCGAATAATATCCTTCGCAATGTTTGAAATGCAGGTCCCTAAGCTTTATCATCTTAGTTTCAGCACCAAATTCATTTTTTGCATAAGCTAATGCATAATGTAAGGCCTCTTCTGAGGTACTTTTCCGTGGAGCAACCTTATCATTAGAGTTAGTAGTTGATATTCCTAATATTCTTGTATTCTTTTCAGCTTCTCTGCCGACTTGAAGAAGCTTGCTATCTTTTTCCATATGGTTCAAATGCTCTCTTACCGAATTTTGTAAATCAGAATATCCTTTATGAGGTTGTGTTACTCTCCTGCCAATATTAGTGGGAGCCGAGTTTACATAGAGCTTATCTTCAATTACCTTAGTTTCATAAGAGTCAACGCTATCTCCTCCAGTATGCGGGGCCTTGCCATTAACTATAGAATATTTCCAACCATGCCAAGGACACGTTACAACTTTCTTTTCCTCATCCAGTATCCCCTTACTTAGCGGCCCTCCTTGATGTTGGCATTTATTTGATATACAGTAGTATTTCCCATCCACGTTAAATATAGCGATTTGGATTTTTTTAGATCCTTTGTCATTGCTCATTAAAAATTGTCTTGATTTACCAGCTGTTGGTAAGTCCTTAATTGTACAAAGATAACGAAAAGTAGAGGATTTGTTATCGTTATTACTGCTATGGTCATCACCATCATCCTTATAGTCACTTATTCTCCTCATGTCTATTCTTAGTGATCGTATACTCCCAAATAGTTTTTACGATAAAATCATAGAAATCTCAAGTATTGCAAATAGGATATCTTTAGAGCACAGTATATATCTGATAGATATAATCGCAGTGAAAGCATTCTTGACAGCTTCGGTAGAGTCACATTTGCAATAGGCCTGGCACTGACAATGGTTGTTGGAACAGCAATTGGAATGGTACAAGTACAACAAGCACATGCCATTGGCATTGGAGGATTTCTTGGAAGTTTACACGGGAGCTACTGTTCTGGCAACGGTTGCTAAAATGATAAATCCGCAAGCAGCACATGCTGATATTACATTGAACTAACGACCACACCAACAAAATAAAATAAAATAAAATATTCTTTTCCTTATTTTTATCTAAGGGTTTACGAACGTTTGGTTTCAAACGATCCATCGTCGTTGGCCTTGTAGTATACATTTGCACGCTTTGTAAAGAGGCCTACTTCAATCACTCCTGAAATATTTTTCAATTCGATTTCCTTATTTCTTACATCTGGAATTGATTGGAAGACCGCGTCTAAAACAAAGTTACCGTTTTCCGTAACATATGGATAACCTTCATTTAACATTCTTAGTTCGGGTTTGACACCTTCCTGGGATTGCAGTTTATCTCGCAATACATATAATGCAAATGGATGAACTTCGATAGGAACCGAGCGATCAAATGACCTTACAAATTTAAATGATTCAGCTGTAATTATTATTGTTCTGGCTGCAGAATGCAAGACTTTCTCTCTGAGTAATGCGCCACCTCCGCCTTTTATCATGTTTAATTGCGAGTCCAACTGGTCTGCTCCATCAAATACCACATCTATTCGGGGAATTTGGTTTGGATCAACTATGCTTAGGTTTCCATTTAATGCCTCTTCTTTTATTTGAGTCGAGCTTGCGACACATTGCAGTGTTTCCTTGACGTCCTTGGATAGTTTTCCAATTTCCCATATGATAGCAGCGGCCATAGGTCCACTACCAAGTCCGATTACCATATGAGGTTTTACATATTGTTTTACTGCATCTTGGGCAATAGCTTCAGCTGAGTTTTGAAAAGGTTGTGGAATCCAATTTAGACCACTTTTTATTTTTTCATTTTCGATGTTTGCCATGGCTCTATAACTATGAATTTGATTTATAACAATAAGAATTTAAAAGCTTACAATAAGCTTCTCCTAAAAATGATATGCTAGTCTTAATAAATATTGAATTTAGACTCAGTAAATTTCATAAGGTGGACAGATTACACGCTGTTATGACATTATGATCTAATGTCAAAAGGATTTTTGGAATATTCAATTGGGAGGATCCTTATCATTTTTATGAAAGATTTTTCAATTATTATGTGACAGCATAATATCAATAATGTATGATACATGATTTAATGACCACCAACAAAAGACCAGCTAAAAATTCAGATAACCCTTCTTTGGGCTATTGGGCTGCTCACGAACAGTACTCTATGCAAGACCTTTTACGGTTTGTTGTAGAAGCTGAAAAAAACGGCTTTACAACTACTATGACAAGCGACCATTTTCATCCTTGGTGGCATGATAATGCTTATGGCAACTTCGCCTGGGTATGGATAGCCGCTGCAGCACAAAAGACTAGACGAATGCAATTTGTTACAGGCGTGACAGCTCCGATATTCCGTTACCATCCAGCTATAATTGCCCAAGCGTTCGCTTCGCTTGACATATTATATCCTGGTAGGATAGGACTTGGCTTAGGCACAGGAGAATCAATGAATGAAACGCCGCTTGGGTTTGATTGGCCAAGACCAAAGTCCAGATTGAAGAGGGTGATAGAGGCGGCACAGATAATAAGAAAATTATGGCAACAAAAAACAAACAATGACGATAACAATGATTACGATGATGATGACGGTGAAGACACCGAAGACGACGATGACAGCTTTGTATATTTTAATGGGGAGTATTTTTTGATAAGAAATGCAAAGCTCTATTCTCCACCGACTAGTCATATACCAATTTTTATCGCTGCAGCGGGTCCTGAATCTAGCAAAGCATCCGCAAAATATTCTGATGGCTTGATTACATTCTTGAAAGCAAAAGAATCTCAAAGAATATTAGATATTTTTGATAAGACTATAAGAGAACATAGCAAACAAGAGAGTAGTAAGAATGGTAATAACAATACAAATTCAAAACAAAAAATAGCTGAGTACAAGGTATCTTATTCACAAAACTATGAACAAGCCTTCAACTCTTCAAAATTTTGGCGAGCTACCTTATTAAAAAATGCATTTAATACAAACATACACGATCCAAGAAAACTAGAACAAAAAGCAAAACAACAAGTACCAGATCAGAAAATAAAAGAAAACATAGAAATCATTACTTCAATTGAAGACTGTATAAAGTCAATAGAGGAATATTTCAAAGTTGGCTTTACAAAAGTATATGTACATAGTACTAGTCCTAGCGAAGTTGAATTTATACGAGAATTTGGCAAAAAAGTACTACCTTATATTCAAGAACAACTCAAAAAGAGTTAATTAAAGAAATAATATTTCACCCTCACCTGCTGATATTTTGTAGTACGATAATAGTGAAATGGGATACACATGCATTTTAGGTTTTTCAGTCCTACTTCACTACTAAATTTATCTAATGTTTCGTTTACGCCATTTTCTGTTCTTAAATCATAATCTGCTGCAAAAGCATGATATGTATCAAGGCAAACTCCAAAAGAACCTGCTTCTTTATTACTACCATTTCGACGATTACTACCGGCCCTAAAAGAAGATTTGAGATTATCTAGAATTAAACCAAGTCCGTCAAATTTACTTCCAATACTGTTCTTCTCGCCAACACTATTTTCAAGTATTATAGTTACAGGCTTATTTTGTCTTAGACTTCTGCCTTCACTCTTTTCCTTATTATCCTTTGATACCACTGTTCCTAATGGTAATTTTGATGATGATGATCTGTTATAATTTTTAAATGCAATATTGCAAGTTTATTTTCTAATAAATGGGTAGGCAGGAGCAAATTAATGACAATGTTTAAGTTAATGGAGGTCACTAATCTGATTGTATTGTTAAGTACTAGAATGTACATATAAGCATATAATGATGGAACAAGAAACAACAAAAAGTGGTAATAGTCATTATAATAGAAGAAAACGAATTCAATATGCTTGTGGGTGTGAATATGTCTTTGACCATCATATAACATTAGAAGATGTCTGTCCAGAACATGAAACAGAACTATTGACTCTTCATGGCTGATGTGGCCAGGTGTATATACTTAGGAACAATGATCCGTAAGCGCCATAACTTACCGCTTATAGAATTCAATTCGTCATTCCTAGTACTAGGAGGTAGGTTAAGTTAAGAGCCCTCTATACCAAATGCTATTTTAATAGCTGTATGGTATTTGATTACATTTCCACAATAATAATTCTGCCGTGCAAGTCATAGCAATATGAAAAGGCAGCTATTTACTTTGTTGAAAGGTATAAAATCCTTTTCTAATCATCTATGGTAGCTGATCCATTGTTATGCTTAATATGATGACCTTGCAAATCCTTCTATTCCATCTAAAACCATAGAATGATCGGTATCTTTACAACAATTGCAATTGGTTTTCATGCAGTCTAATGAAATTCTGTGATTGCACAATTTACATGTGCATACACTATCACTAAATTGTGTTGCTTTAGGAGTATCATCATCTAAATTCAATCACATGCACATTAAACTATGAAACTATAAGGAATTTAACTCTTCTAATGTTTCGATATTATATTATTTTGTTATGGAATCTATCTGTTATTAACTACATGTTATTAATTATATATGAGTTATCATTAACTACATGTTATTATCTAAACTGAAGACGCATTTACATGATTATATGATGCACCAAATACAGGATATTGGATATGTTCAAATCCTATGAAATATTCTTGCAATATGTAATTCTTAGTAACGGATTCTAATATTCCAAGACGTATTAGCGCATAGAATTATTTCATTTGATAGTGTATGATTTAAAAGTAAGAATATGAGCATAGGCCTTCTAATCTAATACAATCACGACGTATGCGACTATCATCTACAACTTTTTTATCTTTTATTCTATACAGCTGAGAATATGGTCAAAGAAGCGAAAGAATCGGAAGTGATAGAGCATGGAGATATATTCTTCTTCTATAGGCCAAAAGTTGATACTGAAGAAGTACAAGATATCGAAGATGTTCAAAGGTTTTATATGATTACTTCGCCAGAACAAAGGAAAAGTGATAATAACAACAAAGGTGTATATCGATTATTTCTAGTAGGACAAAAACAATTACCAGAAATCGTTGAAGGGAAATCTACCTCAAAGGAAAGGAATTGGGCACTAAATACTCTTACAACATCAAACCCCGAGGATATACATAAAGAACTATTACCAGCTGAATATACTACAGAAACCAGAGGAAAGAGAAGGATTGCGGCTGCAGTACCCGCCGGAGAGGGTAAATACTCAATTGTAAAACATGATGGTCATACAGAATTAGCATATTTGCTCGAACTTCCAGAAGTTCCCGGTCCAACTCAGAGGGAATTTGAAATAAGAAAAGAGGCTAGCTATATTGTATCAGTAAAGAATCCTAACATAAATGTACCTGGCTTTGCTGCATTTTCTTCGAATAAAAAACCGAAATATCCAAAACATTTAATGGAAAAATTTGGCGATAGGCGATGGATAAGCATAGAAGATCCAGATCTGATCAATTCTGAAAATACACAATTGTTACTAATTGGAGCTAGAAAGAAAGATGTTGAAGAAGAACTTGGCATTGACATAGACGAGCAAAAAGAAACTGAGAGAAGTGCTGATATGTTCAAGGAATTACA
>DATDNG010000612.1:0-2880 GCA_036518375.1 Nitrososphaeraceae archaeon
CATCTACTATGCAGCTTAATGAATTAATAGTCGATTGGAAGAAATAATATTCCTTCTTCTTCCTGTAGGAATCCTTCTTTATTTAGGAAATCTGGCAAGCTGTTTTGTTATCTCCACCATCTTCTTTATTTCTTTGCCTAGTGGGTAAAAAGCGTGTCCGAATATTATATGCTCTACTCTCATCGCGTTAATTTGATTAATGTCAGTTCCAATTTGGTCTATAGTACCAGTCATATGCAATCTCTTGCTCTGAGGAAGAAGAAGACTCTAGTACCTCTTATCTTAGCATGGTAATTATGCAATACAATTTGTATAGTATTATTATAATAGTATCCAACTATCATTTCGCAAACTTCGAAAGCTGTTTTGATATATCCATCATCTTGTCTACATCTTTGCCTATTGGCGAAAAATTATAACCAAAGATTATGTGATCGACTCCCATATCTTTTATTCTTTGTATATCTGATCCTATTTCATCAACACCTCCAGATAACGGAAACCTATTTTTATCTTTATTATTAGAGGATGATTGACTTTCGGCAACATTTGGATATGTCAGCATTATAATATGAAAATTGTCAGGATCTTTATTTGCTTTATTTGCTTGTTCCTTAATGGTCTTTATACTATTTTCAATATACTCCAAAGGGCCTCCTACTGCGCCTAACCATCCATTGATATCATACTTCGCTATTCTTGAAAACATATTCGGGCTAAAACCACCAAGATAAGTTGGGACATGTGGTTTTTGAATTGGTTTTGGATCAACTTTTGATGCAGGAATATTGTAGTATTTTCCTTTAAATTCTACAACGTCATCTGTCCAAATCTTTTTTAATGCTTGAATAAATTCATCTGCTCGTGTTCCTCTATCTTTAAATGGGATATTAGAAGCTTGATACTCATCTTTTGACCAACCAATACCAAGACCACAGATAGCTCTTCCTTGTGATAAGAGATCAAGCGTTACAAATCTTTTTGCAAGCATGATAGGAGTATAAAAGAACATGTCTATGACAGACGTTCCTAATGCGATTTTGTTTGTAATATAAGCTACATATGTCAAAACGTCTAGTGGATCTAAAGTATTTTGATATTCAGATGGAAGACTTCCGTCAGGAGTATAGCCATATGGTGTTTGGGGGTTTAACGGCCAAAGAATTCTTGTTATAGTCCATAGAGAGTCAAAACCTTCTTTTTCAGCTCTAGTTGCCAAATTAAGAATATTTTCTCTCGTTGCCTGGGGACCAAGATTGGGTAAAGTAATACCAACTTTCATAATTCGTTAGTATAATTTGCATCTTTAAAAATTGTTTCCTTTTTCTCCAGATATGACAGATGGATAACTCTG
This sequence comes from Nitrososphaeraceae archaeon, assembly GCA_036518375.1. Taxonomy (GTDB): domain Archaea; phylum Thermoproteota; class Nitrososphaeria; order Nitrososphaerales; family Nitrososphaeraceae; genus Nitrososphaera_A. The sequence goes on from DATDNG010000612.1 coordinate 1,355, forward strand.
ATTTAAAATGCTTCAAAGAAATGATGTTAAGTCAAACCTTAATCCTTTTTATAGTATTATTAGAAAGAGAGCGAACAACAGCAGCAGCAACAACTAGTTTAGTTCTCTCGGTTTTGCTTATTTCCTAATAATAAACTATCTTTATTATCTCCCAATACCAAAATCAACGAAACCCATGTGCTAATTATAACAGAACTAAATAGAATAGAATAGACATTTTTCAATACATCTTCAAAACGAAGCCGGTGAGTGAGAATACACCATATACAACTCAATTATTTTCATATCAATTTAGCTTAGATCTGCTTTGTTGCATAACGCTTACTATCAATAAGGTGAACTTAAGGTAGATGCAAATTTATTCCACCAACACTTACAGAAACACCATCAGAACCAGCATGTGCTCTTGCACCTCCTGCAGTGGCTGTAGCGCCAGTCGAGTCAGATGATGAAAAGGAACCTCCTCGGATGCTATGAGTCTTTATGTGATGACTACCATATGAATGAAGATTAAATGATGATGATGATTCGGCATTAGTCAGACTACCTACATGTGTGCCAAGATCATTACTTTCTGTTGTATGCTTCTTTCTATGAGTATCTTTTATTATACTATTATCGCTAATGCTATTGCTTATATGGCGATTGTTTGAATTTATGTCAGCATTCTTTTCTTCTCCTCCTCCCATACTACTGCTGCTGGTACTGCTATGATATGTATAGTTCCTATGATTATCATTATGACGATGTTTTATACTAAAAGTAGGGGAAGTATTATCTGAAATTGGCGGAGGAGTTAAAGAATGACGTTGATTATTATTGTAAGTGTGACCATGGCTGTTAGTACTATCAGAATTACCATCTGTTGTTGTTATGGTATTATCGTGAAGAGTAACAGTCGGACTTGGTGGAATAAAATTATAGTTGGGGATAGTAGTGGTAAGAAGAGGAGGACTATTATTATTTTCATCATCAGAAGTTGATGAAATAGGACGGTTGTTGTTATCATTGTCATTTGAAATAGAAGTGGTAGTAACAGGAATAGGACTTACGTTAAATGTTTTAGATCCTATATAATTCTCGTAACCAGGAGCAAATACTTTAACTACCAGTTTATACTTGCCAATTGCGTCTCCATTATCGCTAACTTTCCATGAATACGAAGCCTTACCATTGTAATCTGTTGTGTCTTCAAACTTCTTTGTAAGTCCAACTGGGCTGGTAATCGTTCCTGATACTGAGGCTGCTGCAATGGGATTAGTTGAATCTGTGTCAGTAGCTTTAACTGTTATAGTCTGTTTGTCCCCCTGATGAATAGAACTCTTGCCTAGGCGGACTGAAGCTGACAATGCTTTGAGATAATGATAGTGGTTATCGTTGTTGTAATTATTATTGGCACTTCCAGAATATGCAGTAGTTGTAGTATGAGAAGAAGGAGGAGCAGCCGTGATAACAGAATCGGTGATTGTTGGGTTCGCTGCTTTTTTTGTTGTTGAGTTAAATGCTGATGCTTTTATTGGTGGAGT
>DATDNG010000613.1:0-2681 GCA_036518375.1 Nitrososphaeraceae archaeon
GACCAATTCTTAATCCATAATTATCAATAGCCCATTTTAAAATATCATATGCAGACTTGTTTTCCATTTCCTCTGCAATTTTCTCAATCTGCTCAGTTGTTAACTTCGGCGTAATGCTCTGGGATTTGGACATAATAATTCTCCGTGTGGTAAACTTATTATTATTTGTTGCATGCTAGCACAGATATAAATAACAGGTCATATGGTATATATATTCAGATTTCAGAGCTCAACTCGATTTTTGTGGCACACGAGTGTACTGAAGTCGAAATGTCGATATTCATAAATAGGATAGTCAGGCAACTTTTGACAACTCAAATAGCTATAGGTGAACTGAAGAGTTGACAGAAGCAATTCCAGAAATTCTAATATAGTATAGATTGACATAACAATACATAAATTGATATTAATTGTGTCGAATTTTTTTGATAATTTAACAAGCTATTATGCGAAAGTTTTGAGTATTAACCAAAATTTTCACATATATCGAACTGGTATTATTAGTGATTGGTAGGAGAGGGTCGTAATTGACTGAAAAATTCTGGGAGATCATAAAAGAATACCAGCAGCTTGGTTTTGATCCTTTAAGATGGATTCCAACATGCTCTAATGAAATTGATAAGCATATTCTTCAATCTTCTTTAGAAAAAATCAAAAGAAACACGATGAAGGTCATACCTAGTTGGTTTGATGTTTTTTACTATACTGATGGTAAGTCTCCCGAACTTACTCGAAGGGTATACAAATTTGATAATCCACAGATTGAAAGAGAAGTAGAAATTAAACGAGCACTTTCAATCTTTCATATTCATACACAAATAGGTGAAGATCCAATATTGCTAGCAGGAACACTTCAAAACTTTCTGAAATGTTTCCATTCAAAGACCACGATAAAAAAAATTACTATGACTTTAACAGCACATCCTGAAGCACAATGCGTGGTGCTAGACTATATTGCATCACATAGGGGCGATAAAGTTGGATATATTACTGCTAATAATTCTACTACTCAAATAACTGATCCAACACAAAGTCCTGAATCTGAAATTCACAGCAATATTGCAGTGACAACTGCAATGGAAAATCTAAATCTTCTTGGATGTACTTCAGGATTCAAAGTATTTCCAGTATATGACGCTCCAACTGAAGAAATACTGGATAAGATTAGAAAAAACCTCGATTCATTTACTTCACGCTATAACATGGCTATGGAAGATTATAGCTCCCTTAAAGTTGGCAAGCTCTTTTTCGGTGCAACTGCTTTGGCAAATACTTTGAAGGAATTGCCTACAAGGTATGATCAAATTGAAGAAGGAATGCATATAATTATTTCAAACAAATTTGGTGTAATGCCCGCGGTAATCCTTTATATGCTAACAGAAATGGATCCCAGTAATATAGCCAAATTTGAACAGAACAACATCTTGTTGGATGTTCTTTCTTCTGCAAAAGACGAGGCAATAAAAAGTCTAAGTGAACCTCAATTTTCACTTGGCAAAATAATTTCAAGATATTGTCCTGATTTTGGTACAACGTTCGACAAGCATGCACACATAACTGCTGTCTATCCTGTCACAACTGACGGCATATTTGCAATAGCAAAATTTGCAGATCTGATAAATTCCCATATTGTAGTTAATGATCTTCCGATGAAGTATGAAGAAATTGCTAAATTTACAACGAAAGAGTTTCTTACAGAGAATGCAACTTCTTCCACAAATGGCTGTCATTTGATAGTTGCAACAAAAGATTTGGCAACGTCAATTATAGAAGATTTACGAAAACATAACTTTGAACCAGCCGTTATTGGGTTCATCGCAAAGAAAGAAAGACCCTTTGTAGCTATTGAAAAGGATGTAAGTCAATATGTAGCTTCCAAAGCAAAACTTGCTAAATTAAATCCCATAGTATGAATAGAGAATCCCTCCAAACCTCATCTGAGGAAATAAAGTGCTTCTGAAATAAGTAATCACAGGTTTTTAAATAAAGCAATGACAATTATAGAATAAGCAAGAGCTCTAACAGAGGAGAATGCAAAGAATAAATTCCCTGATCTGCCATTTTCTGATGACGCTGCCGGAGCTGACAAAGAATAAACGTGGTCTTCAGTATACTAATTAAGTTAACCAGAATTTCTTATTCTTTTATGATGAGATTTCTTTTGTTTATAATTTTCTTATAATTGTGTATTGCTGTCCATAACACTTTCTTGTCTGGATCTTTTCAAACTTCTCTTAATCCGTTAGCATTACTCCTAATGATAGCACGGCAACAATACATCTTAATCGATATTATGGCAATAAATATTAAAACATCAACTATTAACAATGAAAAGATATACTTTTTGGTGTTTTCTGCCATATATTGGATTAACATATGTTCTTACTAGATAAAATATCTTGTTAATTGAGATTCAAATGGAATGAGATGATGGAATGTATAATAAATGCTGAATCCATTTATCATGCTTCAATCTTTATACTGCAAGCCTCAGCGCCTTACTTGGCAGTGAATTAGGAATCGCAGTTGTTACTTGAGTAAAAGCACTTGTAACAAAGCAGCATATGTATTGTATACTAAACAGATTGAATATATATGAGGAAGGGAGGGACTGACGGGTAAATTATGAACCACACAACAACTACCCTTTTGTCCCCCTCTTAATACAATAAATGCATATT
>DATDNG010000614.1:0-5049 GCA_036518375.1 Nitrososphaeraceae archaeon
TTTGGCGCTAAATGTGAATGCATATGCCACAAAAGACCATCTACTAATGATTACTGTGGTTATTGTTCTAACTCACATGTAAGAAGTTATAGAAGGTAATATCGTCATTTAAGCACTACATAGAATAGAGTAATAATAATATTAATGGCAATTTATGTATCGATCGGTCTCTTACCGTTATCTCAAAGGAAAAGGAATCTTAAAAAAGATTTTGCGATGGTATGCACAAAGTAATTAATTTTAAAGATGACAAGAACTGATCGCGTCCCATATCCCGCAGTATGGAATTTCAGTTATGCTATTACAAATCATGCCTTTAGGATTTCCAGTTCGATTGAGCCATCAATACAAGACCATGATTGGTATAAGAGGTATACGTGAATGCATTTGCGAATGGTAAGCATAGAACGTCTCTTATATTGCGAAACAAAAATAAATCCATTGTCTGAGATTCCAACTCTTGGATATAAACAGTTTCGCAGCAATTCACGATAAGGAATTTTCAGTTAACTATTGGTAGCATTGCTACAAGATATAACATATCCATGGATTGTTCAATGATCTTGAAGGAAACATAATAAATAACCATGAGAGCAGTTATAAATCCATGAAGGACGATGTGAGGAACGCATCAACAGCAACTAATAAAAAATTAAAGACATTTAACCCATCCACAGAAGAGGTTCTTGAGGAGTATACAATAATTAGTAAAGAACAATTAAATGATATAGTAAAGAAATCAAAAAATGCATTCTTAGAATGGAAAAAGGATATTGATAAGCGTGCAGACTTTCTTTACGCTTTTGCTAAAGAATTTAGAAAAAACAAAGAAAACCTAGCCAAAACTGCCACAGAGGAGATGGGAAAAGCAATAAAAGAGTCGAGATCCGAGGTAGAGAAATGTGCATGGACAGCAGAATATTATGCGGATAATGGAAAAATATTTGCAAATGACGAAGTTGTTAACACGGATGCTAGAAAAAGTATCATAACACTTCAACCACTTGGTGTAATTGGAAGTATAATGCCATGGAATTTTCCTTACTGGCAGGGACTAAGGTTTGCTGCTCCGTCATTAATGGTTGGTAACACCATAGTATTGAAACCTGCAAGCGCTACAATGCAATGTGGAATAGAAATTGAAAAGACCTTTGATAGAGCTGGAGTACCACATGGAGTTTTTCAAACACTGGTTGCAGATTCTGGTGCTGCAGAGACTCTTATAGATTCAGATGGCATTAGCGCAGTAACTTTCACTGGAAGCGTTCCTGTTGGCGCAAAAGTTGCACAGAGAGCTACTTCACAATTAAAGAAGACAGTTCTGGAATTAGGTGGAAGTGATCCCTTCATAGTGTGCGAAGATGCAGATGTTGAAAAGGCATCTACAGGTGCTGTCAAAGGACGTTTTATTAATTGTGGACAGAGCTGTATAGCATCAAAGAGATTCATTGTTACAAAAAAAGTAGCAAGCGAATTTATCGAAAAATTTGTGCAAAAGACTGAGAGACTCAAAGTAGGAGACCCACTATCAGACGATACGGATATTGGACCTCTTGTTAATGCCAAAAGCCTTGAGAATATGGAAGAAATAGTAAATAGAACCATTAAGGAAGGAGCGGAACTGGTTACCGGTGGAAAAAAGATAAAAAACAAAGGCTACTTCTTTAGTCCAACTATCCTTAAGAATGTGTCTCCTCATATGGAAATAGCACAGGAAGAAGTATTTGGTCCTGTTGCTCCAGTAATCACAGTTGATGATGAAAAAGTAGCTATTAGAACTGCAAATGATTCTAAATTTGGTCTTGGCGCAAGCATATGGACTCAGGATTTAGATAAGGCAGAAGCATTATCGTCTTTAGTTCAATCAGGAATAGTTACTGTGAACAATGTTGTGATTTCAGATCCTAGAGTTCCATTCGGAGGAGTAAAGAATAGTGGATTTGGTAGAGAATTATCTAGATACGGTATGCTTGAGTTTGTAAACGTAAAGTCTGTCAGGTTCTACGATCAACTTATTTACGAGCATCATGTGGAGTGACAATAAGATACAAGATCCTAGTTTAAAGATAGAGCTACTCAATTAGGGCCACTTCAATTCAAGATAAGCATCTTGTTGCCACGTTCATGACAATGAAAGATGGTCGCATTGAATCTCAATTAAATATCTATATGATCTTATGTCTACAGTAGTTAGATAGTTATGAGAAAGATAAAACTATTCATCGCTTCGAGTCTTGATGGTTATATAGCAAGAGAAGACGGCAGTATAGATTGGTTATTTACTGATGGTGATTATGGCTTTTCACAATTCTACGAATCAATAGACACTATCATCATGGGTCGAAAAACATATGAACAAATTTTGAAATCTGGCGAGTATCCACATAAGGACAAAAAGAGCTACGTATTGAGCCAAAATCCCAAAGTAAAAAGAAAAGGTCAGCATGTGGAGTTTATCTATGCTGATGTAATGGATTTTATAAGAAAAAATCTAATTCAATCACAGGATAAAGACATTTGGCTTGTAGGAGGTTCAGATATCATTTCTATATTTTTAAATGCAAATTTGGTAGATGAAATTATTTTATCCATCCATCCGATAGTTATTGCCAAAGGCATTCCCCTTTTCAAAAATGTTCAAAAGCAAGTGAATATGAAACTTCTAGAATCCATTCCTTATGAGAATGGATTAATGCAATTACATTATGAACTCCATCATCAACAGCATTAGGTCATGAAGGTTAACGCAGGACCTTGAAAATTAAGATTAACGAATGATAATAATGAACCATACAGCTAGAAGGCTATTGTATATACCTTCGGCGGTAATCGTTATTGCTGCAATTGTTACATCTACGGTGCTCTTGCCATTATCATTACCATTATTGTCTATGTGAATACCGGCGGAAGGCTCTGACGACTTTTCTATGAATAACAAAACGATATATTTTGTATATGTATTTTTGTGTTTTATAGTACTAAAATGATTCCTCTATTTGGACCGGGAAACCAGCTGATAATATTAATCATTAGCAAGAATATCATTATTATTATAGTCCCTGATCATCCTATGGCATAGGATACGTACGGCCGATGAGTTTATATCTAATCATATTAACAATAAAGAGCTATTTTATAACAAATCCAGACATTGATAGGTATGGAAGAAGAAGGAGAAGATTGGAATGTCCTAAATCCTGTTAATTTCCTAATCTCTAGATATATCTAAATGCGCTTATCTTAATGTGTATAAATCAGATTTAATTATTTCTTTGTCAAGTCCATATTTTGCAATAATAGATTCAAGTATTTGTCTAAAATAAGACGGTGCTGCCGGTGATAGGTATACCCTGTTTATTAATTTTTCAAGATCAACTTTAACATATTTTCCATTGGTGGTGAGCTCAGTTTGGTCAACAGAATGTTGTCGCGAAATAGGTTTTTTCTCTCCTTCCATATCTAATTTAGAGAATACCTTTTTACCAATATGATTATCCGGTAAGCATGTTATTGCTCTGATTTCAGCTTCATAGAAAAAAGATGGTCTTTTAATGACAAAAGCTTCAAGAATATTCCATTCATTCATCCAATCATGATTAAAATCAATATAATTTACTTTTCCTATCCATATAATGTCATCAGTTCTTGCAAAACTATCTTTTAGTTCATTTATAGTAGATTGAATTGCAATTCCTGTTTCTGTTCCATATAATTCCCACAGTGCAGCAGATTCATAGTCACTCAAATGCCAACTATTAATTAGCATTAATTCTCGATATTGTTTGAGCACTGAGCCGAATATTTCCGGTACTGTACGAATAAAACTATTGAATTGCTCTTCGCTTTCAAATTGTGGTTTTGCTTGTTCATAGATAGTCCTTCTTACTACCTCATCATGTTTAGGTATGGTTCCCTCATATGGATCCGGAAATTTGCTTGCCTTTGTAAAAAAAAGAGATTTTCTATCAATTAGACTTATAAATTTTGGCAGATCCATGTACCGCCATATCGTTTTTACTTGAGAATTTTCGGGCAGCTCAAAGGAAGGATGGTTTTCATACATTTAAATCCACAAACCTACGTCTAGTATAATTTTTGGGTTCTGTAAACTTATCGAGAAATTAATTCTAGTATTTTGCCTTTTCCGAACCTGCAAGTCCCATTCCAACCCTTGGTTTTGGTACTCTATCTTAAAGCTTAATTTTGAGAGATTCATACTACCAATGGGTGGTCACAAGGACGCTATGTTGCTTGGTTGGGATTGAAAGTTTTGTTGTTTTTTATTGTTGTTTCCCCATTTGAGTACCTTTAATTTCTATAACTTTATCACCTTTTCCAAATGTAATTTCTAGCGTCCTTGCGTTTGCGTTATTTGATAATTCGTTGTAGGATACACCAAATGCTTGTCCATTTATATGTACTATGTATTTAGAATCAACGATGTTTTTGAATACACCTTGACCTTTGGAATCTATTACCTTTCTTGGAAGTTCAATTGTGAATTTTCCATTTTTAAAGGGTTGAATTAATGCTGAAATTTTTGAATTTGATTGGTCGGCAATTATGCTAATAACTTTGCCATTAGTAATATTATATTTAATTGGGTAGGGTTTATGATTAATTGTTATGTTGGTTGTATTATCCAGACCATGACGATTGCCCTTACTAGCATTATTACTATTTTGGGCGTACGCTGAATGTATAGGAGTAATATATATTGTAGAGGAAAGAATTGAAAACAAAGACGAAGGGATAATCACCCCTACTACAAAGACTGCAGTAAAAATACTGGGAGTAGATTTTCCATGTCTCCTATAATACACTATTTTTCTAAGCATGAAAAAATTATACATATTCAAAGTATTTTTAGCTTGTTTTATGATCCTCTAGATCCTGCGCTAGGCAATAGAAGGAGTGGTAATAATGTGTTCCTGAAAAGACTGCCGGCAAAGATCGGGTGCAACTCTGGTCCGTATTCATTGGCGATAATACCAGCAATGAAGAAATGGGGTTTTAAATAACATTAGCCTCCTAGGAATAAACAATAAT
>DATDNG010000615.1:0-3632 GCA_036518375.1 Nitrososphaeraceae archaeon
GCAGCATCGTCTTTAGATCCGCTAATTCGGAAGCGAAAGCGACTTCCATCTTGACCAATGATTAGAGCAGGGTCAACTGGTTTTACCTTTATCTCCGTTGACTATACAACAAAGTGCTCTTGAAGATATTGCAGAATTCTCAGCTCTGATGCTTGAAGCATTTATAGATATGTATTCTGACACTAGTAAATTATTTTTATTGCATAAACAGGATGCAACTCCGCCAGACCACCTACTACCTCTGGAAACTCAACTAAGTATCTACCTGTAACCATTACGTGCTGTCCTACTTTTGGTAGAACTGATCTGAAATCAGGTCCATCATACCCGTTGCAGGCTCCAACGTTTTCTGAACTGTTACTTATAACTGGACCTTGACAAATTGTTTCTATATGCAGTGCGGCTATGGTGGGTTTGTTATGTGGTACATACTTAACATCATAATTTCCAGGTGCTAACATGTTTTTGTATGGTGCATCCAATGCTACGTTGAAATTAGCATCACCATCATCATTAAAATAATGTGTCCATACTACAGTTCCAGTTATAGTAACACATTGTTTTACTACTATGAACCTTTTCTCCTTTAGTGGTTTGATGAATCGATCAAGTGCTGGTAAACATGTATGTCGTGGTACAGTAGCATTAACACTTGCAGATGTCATTCTCTGAGTGGTTGCAATAATGATGCTCTTTGGTGGAAATGGAATGCCACCGCTGCTGCCAGTAGCAGAATTATTAGAAGCAGCAAGAGGAGTTGATGGTTCTCTTACAAATGGTTGTCCTTCTGCAATTCCTCCTGTTGACTTACTTGATTTTGTTGTTATGTGATGTGATGACGTCGTCGACGACTTTTTCTTGGCTACAGCTAAAATAATAATTATATCATTATTAGATAGAACAACTAATAGTAACGATGATGATAATATTAACAATAACATAATTACAGACACTGTAGCATTACTACTATCCTTTTTCAACAGCAATACCATACTAAATTACGTAGTGGAGTATGATATTTGAACATAAGTTAACTTGGTTAAGTGCTAAAATATAGGTAGTAGGAATGCACTGCATTGCACTAATTCCACAGTATTTGTATTAATAAGATATCAATTTTTTGTCAAAAGAAAATCGAGAGCAACATTGATTTCAAGTACTATTATCTCTCTTAAGCAATGAGTGAAGCCTGGAATAAAGTTTACAAATCAGACAATAGTTTCTTTGGAGATGAACCTAGCAACTTTGCCTTGCTTTGCTTTAATCATATGAAAGCCAACAATGTAAAGAAAATATTAGAACTAGGCGCAGGCCATGGTCGAGATACAATATTTTTTGCATCAAATGGAATAGAAGTGGATGCGTTAGACTATTCTTCAGTTGCCATTGATATCTTAAATAAGATAGCAAAGGAAAAACAACTACTAATAATAAAGTCACAAACCTTTGATGTTAGGAATCCTCTTCCATTTGCAGATGGTTATTTTGATGCTGTATATTCTCATATGCTTTTTAATATGCACTTTTCAGAAGAAGAGCTCCATTTTATTTTTTCACAGATAAGAAGAGTGCTAAAGCCGGAAGGACTGAACTTCTTTTCTGTCAGAAACCATCATGACAAATCCTATCGTAAAGGTAAAGAGGTAGCTAAAGGAATTTATGATATAGATGGTTTTCAGATTCGATTCTTTACAGAAAAGAAGATACAAGATTTGACATCAGCGGAGGGTTTTGAGATACTATGGATAAAAGAAGAATATGAAGAACCAGTTATAGTTTATCTTGTATCTAGCATAAGAAAAAATGAAGAAGCAGAAGCAGCAATAGTCGCATCACTTTCCATAAGAGATGTTCTACCTTTAATAGCTAAAACCAATGACGGTAGACCAATAAAAGATCTAGGCTCTCCACTCATATCGGTAAATAAGAATACCGACATTAGAACTGCAATAGACTTTATGATCAAAGAAGGCATACGAAATATAGGCATAAAGGAGAATGATAAGAACAATGATACTAATAAAACTAATTTGATTCGCATTATAAATGATAGAAAAATACTAGAATTTCTATTAAGTCATAATGGAAGAGAGATTATGCATAGAAATGGCGTTGGAGGGTTAGAACACGTTGACATTATCAATCACTTGGACATGATATCTGCAAGGAAAGTGAAATATGATACTATTGTAAACAAGGCATCAGAACTATTGATTGATATACGCAACCCATTTTTGATCCTACGAGAAGAAGAGGAAATAAAAAGAGACAATTTTATAATAACTCCTTGGGATTTAGTCATGAAAATATTGAATGCAGATCACAGTCTGGTAGGAAAGGACGATAGGTCTAACCAAAAACATTTCTAATGTTTCTAAGTAGCCAGTCAGCACTCTGTTTTTGTAGTTTTTCTTTATGCAGATGTCCTTCTGTTAATTCTATTGTGCCTTGAATGGTCTTGTTTAAAGAGTTAATGTTAGTTAGGATATCAACAATAGGCATTTCACCTTCTCGTAAAGGAAGACCTTCGCCGCACTCGGTCGTTCCTTTAGCATCGCTAATGTGAATCTGAACTAAAGAATTACCAAGTATTCTTATACATTCTTTCCATGAAGGTGCGTAGCCATATAATTCTCTATCAAGATTACCAATAAAGTTTCTTTTATCATATAGTAAACAGTTTGAATAAATTTGATAATGAGACAAATCTAAAGTTGCGTTTATGCCATATTTACAATAATACTCAATCAACTCACCTGGGTGGCACAGATTTAGAATGGCATAATTAAGGAAGCGTTTAGGATAAGTATTTTCAACAGCTAATGTGCAATATTTTGTTGTAGCCTGTAAATTTAAATCTTTATTCTCGTTATTATAAAAAGCAAAAAAAGATTCTTGTGTTCTTTTCATGATTTTATATTTTATTTCTTTGGTTACGATAGGAAGTAATTCTTTTGAGATAAAATTCGTTAGATGAAAAACTATGATAACTTTATTTTTTAAGCTAGCATTACAAAATACTTTTTCTATTTCTTTAATAGTAATAAGTATTGAATCTGTTATTCTGCTATGCCATTTCTGATCGAAAATATTATGTTTAAAAATGGGAGTATGATATGTCAGATATTCAATTTCATACTTTGTGCAAAAAGATGAAATCATGCTGGAACGTTCTGCTAATGTCATTTTCGTAAAGTTTGAATGTAACTGTTGTATTTCATGACCTTTAATTCTATATTCATATTTGTCATAAATATATTTGATAATTGAGGAGATATCGTGAAGGGCATCCTTACTCTGAGTTGATTTAAGTTGAAGAATTATCAAGTTAGTATATTAATATCTTGATAGAATTCTACTATATTAGCATCTTTTGTTTATACCTAGTGTGCATAATCGAAAGAGCTATAGAATTTGTTAATGATAGAACTGAAGGTTTTGATGATTATTATTATCCATGTAGCAAAAGCAAACTTGTTGATTGTAATATAATAGTTCGTATTTATCAATGGATGACATTGTTCATATTTTTACATAATTTGTCCAAATCACAATCTAAAGTAAGCATTTTGAAATTCTTGGTAAGTAGGAGGAAAGGTGCCTTAACTTAACAGGGCCTTTGATAAAGTAAT
>DATDNG010000616.1:0-2441 GCA_036518375.1 Nitrososphaeraceae archaeon
TGTGGAAATAAACAAGATACTACCATAAAATCGACTGTGTCCCCTGAGAAGGAATATGTTACACTGGACAAGTCAAGAGATTTCGTACTAGAATTAGAAAAATCTGAACACATAATCAAGAACAAAATTTTGATGCTTTCAAGAGAGCTGAAGGATGAAAACGAGCTAAACATACAAAAGCAAAAGGTCGATCTTATCGAAGGCTATTTCAGAATTCTTGAGATGACCAGGGTTCTGAAGAACACCTATTATTCTTAGTTAAAACAATGAAATCAAAGGGTTAAAAGAGAAAGCCCTCAATCTTCATATATCCTCTTCTAATATCATCATTAAATCTTCGTTATATATTAAGAATACGCATTTTACGTATTTCCATTACGAATATGCAAATAAATAAGTGGATTAACAATTACCGAAAATTTACATATTTGAAGGCATCTTTTTTTGGAGATAATCGTTATCTAGGAAAAAATTAGCGGTAGAATCAAACTGCTAAAGAAAACTATCGCTATTGCCTTAAACGTTTTACCGCCTATCATTGCAATAATGAAAATTTTAAAATTGTATTTTTTTGCACCCGCAATAATCGGGATAAGATCCCCAAGTATAGGTATCCACGGAGAAAGAAAAATTATGAACCAACCATACCTTTCTAACAATAAGCGAGTTCGATCCTCTTCTCGTTTATTCTTCGGCGTCTTGTGCAATCGCCTCAGAAACTTGTTGCCAGTGCAACCTACAAAATAGGCAATAAATCCTCCGATTATAGAGCCAACTACCAGTACAAGAAATACCATAATTTTGCTTTGACCGGATAATAACAAACCCGATATTGTGAGCTCCGTTGGAATTGGGATGATTGATGATAGCATGCCGTTAAGGAAAAGTCCGAGTAGACCATATTTTATGAAAATCGGGTTGTGTACTATAGATTCTATTATATCATAAACCATTTTTTAATGGGGTCCTTAATGCTTATCTGCCTATTATCTTGATCTAGAATGGAATATAGAATTAAAAATGTCAATTAGATGTTGTGCATTTTTCCAGTCAACAAAGCAATATTGCACACATAGTAGATTTAGTTTCTAACCAGCGCGTTGTCACGTCTTGTGGCAATAATTATTCCAATTATTTCCTAAGATGTCAACTGCAAAGTGCAACTTTTTGCTAATCTACAAGCACGATAAAGAAATTCAAGACTACTCCAAGAAATTTTGTTACCGAGGAAAGCTTCAAGCATTTACAGATATGCTTCTCTTCTCTTTTCTCTCAATTGCTAACATCCCTATAATATAGAGTATGATCATCGGACCGGCTACAAACCACATTGTAACTCCACTACCGTCAGGAGTAATTAATGCACCAAAAATTACTAGGACAAAAACTGCATATCTAAAATTTTTTCTCCAAAAATTGGAACCAATCAATTCAGCTAATGCAAATGCATACATGACAACAGGAAGTTCAAAAGCGAGTCCAAACGCTAGAAAGAACTGTAATACAAATGATATAAAATCGTTAATGTTAAGAAACGTTGCGACACCTAGACTCTGTCCATATTTATAGAGAAAAGAAAGAGTAGTAGGAATTACTATAACATAGGAAAATACAATACCGGCAATAAAAAGTGATACCATTGGTAAAAATATATTGATTACTTTGATTTTCTTTTTGGTTCGCTTATATTCAATTGCTGGCGAAACAAATCCGAATATCTCCTTTACGATTATTGGAATTGTGCCTATAATTCCGATTAGTAGAGCGACATAAATTTGAGCAAAGAAGGCCTGCCCTGGAGCAGTTTGAATTAGCTCTACTTCTGGAGGAAGTAAAGAGTGACTCATATATGATGTAATTTGTATAGCAATGTTATGAAACACATCAGGATAGGGATAATAGAATATTATCTGACCATTGAATTCTAATGGTTTGAGACTGCAGACGAGACAAAAAGTGCTAAGAATCACGATGGAAATAGCTATACGAATTACTCTTGATCGTAGTTCGCCTAGATGCTCTGCAATAGTCATGTTTGATGCTGATGACATACTCATCGTTAGAGAGTAGAATATGCAGCTCGCAAATATAAAATTGTAGTGTTAAACAGATGAACGATACATATAAGGGAAGTATTAGTATTGCAACCATCCCGTATATAAATACAAAAAACGGGGGCATTTTTTGTTAGATCTATATACTATGCTAGTCAAAAGGCCGAATGACAATCTGACTGAATATGATAACCTAGAATACAAGGATACCACATAAGGACTTAAATAAACTATTTGAAGAATATGACAGAAATGGGAGATACGGAATCCAAAATAATACTAGAGCTCAGTACAATTAGCGCTCTCAACAAGGATTATAAGCAAGATATTGGCAATTTGATATGAATTTGATTTGATATCAGCACTCTTCTTTTTCTCTGCTATTTT
>DATDNG010000617.1:0-2931 GCA_036518375.1 Nitrososphaeraceae archaeon
GAAGGATTGCACATAATACATTCTTATGCGAGAGGTCATACAACAGAGAAAGGACCATACGAGGAAGAATTCCTCTATGAAATACAAGTAAGTGATTCTAACCTACGATCGCGCGAACCCCAACGAGGTGCTCTCTCTATCACAGTTACCAATTTGTTGTTGGCAGAATTTAATAAAAGACATAAAGAACGTGAATTAACAGACGAAGAGCATGTAAAATTGACGCAGATTATTAAGCAGTCAAGAGAAAGAAATGACAAAACAGTTCTGAATGTTGTTCAGGTATTGAAAAAACTGAGAGAAATCAAACCTGAAAAATATGATGAGTTCAAATCAAAAATAACAGAATTTTCAGATCAGAAACCATGATTGGCTCGATGATAAAGTGAGTCATGCACAATAGCCAAGAACTATTAGCTTATATTATATGTCAGAACAATGGAATAGCGATATTAGTAGCATTGAAGGATTATTATCATATGTGTCAGAAGTCATTGGTTTAGTGTACATATAAATGCAAGTTACCATAGGTATATTCTTGATCTTTATTCATTTCTGGCGATAGATGAGAAACTTGCTAAGAAATTATTGATTGTTCATTTATTTAGTTATGTCCGCCTCCAGTATCCCATTTAACAAGCTGTAAGCGTTTTGTCGCTAGACCCATGACAATTGATATGAACTTAGACATTGTATATTTAGTAATGATAACTTGTTATTATATTTTTAATATTGGAAGCAAAAATAGTATGACGATGCGATGTAAGATTATTATGGCTTTGGTTGTTATCTGTCAATGAACATGAAGGAATCGCACTGATTAATGCATTATCTAAAATATCATTATCTTATTTAGGTTGACGTCTCCTTTCACATTAGATAGTAGTACATATCTATCTGTATTCAAAAAAGTGAAATACAGACAAGTCTTTACAGATTAGATGAAGATGCTGCAGCCGGGGAATGGTTTCTCAACAGGAGGTACAAGAAATATGCCAGCTGCATTTACAGAGAACAATCCATTCATGTTATTGTTACTTCCATCGCCTCCAAAATTTGAATTGCCAAGCCAATGTGGATTAGCCAATAATGAAAATAGTCGTCGAGGATCATTTTGAAAACTAACAAAATTCAATCCCACCCTTACCGGTTTGGCTGGGTCGTTTGTAGATTCGATGAATTCAAAGCCCTGTCTAAAAATACGGTTAGAAGATGGATCTCTGCAATCAATTTCTTCAATATGTCTCGTTCTTCCAATATGACTAAGGTTTAGTATTTTCAATGATGCATTTACGTCGATTGTTGATTTTAAACCCGGCTTGACATTAGGCTCTAAAAAATAATTAGGATGATCGTGGAATTTTGGAGAGTAGCCATTAAGTTCATCAATAGTAGGACACGTTTCATCAAGAATTGGATTTCCTCTCTTGTCTACAGCTATAATTGGCCTACCAGAAATTTTATCTCTTCCCACAAGTAATTCTTGTTGTTCACTCTGAATATTTTCCCACGTCTTTAGATCTATAGCAATCCTCAGAAATGCAAGGTATGTTCCATTTTCTGTCCAGAAATCATCATGTATCAAATGGTTCCATTTTTTATGAATAGCTATGATCCCTTTTCTTTCCTGTGCATTTTTCATATTTGATACCTCATCATGAAAGCCTAACCAGCTACGTCCATCGTCTCGTTGAAAACCAGTATAGAAGCTAGTAAATACAAAGGGTACTCTGGTATCATTAGAAAAAAATTGCCATGTTTCTGCTATAGCTCTATATGTTGCCAATTGTGTGGCAGAAATGAACTGAATTACCACATGTTCAATAAGACCGACGTTGTCATGAAGATCAGAGGCGTATCTTATGCCAGCACCCCTTATGATTGGTTCTTCTCCTGTCGTTGAAGGAGAAAACTGTCTTCCACACAGATCGTTAGGAATCTTTTTCTTGACGCCCTGCAAGTCAAAAATCTTGGGTCCATATCCTATTAGAACATCTAAACCGCCAGAGGGAACATGATAACCCCGCAAGGCCTTTACAAAACCTCTCCTAAGAGAATCGTATATCATCCAGAGGTTTGCTAGACATGCTCCAACTTCGCGAGCTGTTCTCCCCTCCTTAACTCTTAAAAATAAAAGAGCAAATGTTTTATTTTTCTGATTTGAAATATCAGTAAGTCTCTGAAATGAATCTGATATTGTTTTGTTATAGTAAATGCCGTCTTGAATGCGTTTTGTCATTTTATCTTTAAACTTATTTTTGTTATTGTCCTTGAGTAACATAAAATCTTTTCAATACTCCAAATTAGCCCGGTTCACTTTATCTAAATATGAATATCTACAAATAATTCCAACCAATTGAATAATGCATTAATTTCTACTGGGCCTAAGCAATGTCATTTGGTTTAGTTATGTTTCTCTGGAAGTACAATCTAGAGATATATCCCATCTCGAAAGTTTTTTGATAAGTTGAGTCCTACAAAATGGCCCCGTGTATATCAAAATAGATTTACATGTCCCCAAGCATCGCCACATATTTGATGATATATTACCCAATCAAAACCTTTAATTAAACCAAAACTTTTTTCAAGTTGCTAGGATACAGATTGATTGTAGGAGAAGTTATGTATGAGATGTGAAGTTGTTCCTCCTTGCAATAACTTTAGAGGATTGTCCTATGGTCATTGGCTCGCATTATGGAATAATCTACTACTTTCTGAAAACCCGGACAAGTATGATGGACATCTAATGCTCTTTCTTAGAGGAAACCTAGACTATAAGCCAGCTATGCAAAATATCCCTTATCCTCGCTTCATCGATCCCAATGGCATTTATGACAGAACCAACGAAAAAGGGATTAGAATATTCGAACATACTGCTATATTTATTCCAGTTATTACTTCATGTTACACTATTGGCACATTAATTGATGG
>DATDNG010000618.1:0-5022 GCA_036518375.1 Nitrososphaeraceae archaeon
TACATGCTATCAGCAACGGGAACATGGGATGAGGTAATCAAATTGGAATAATAATAATAATGATAACAGGAAAACTTCAAAGAAAAATATTGATGCAATGAAATTTTACTCACTCTAATGTTTATCCATGATGCATTTGTAGTAATATCGTATTCTAATACAAATATTATTCCTAATGGATTTAATGGCGTGCTTGTTGGACCTCCAAATGGACTGAATTTGTATGGCTTTCCCGTTGCAGTATTATGTCCTGCAAATACTACTTCATTAGTTCCCCTATGCTGTTCTTGAGCGTGGTTCCCATTCTGTCTGATAAGCTCACGTAGCTCCATTATCTTATTATCTGGTACATAACATTCAGCTATGTAACCGCGTCTGAGCAAATCAGCCAGTTTTACTGCATCTAGTAATAAAGATAGGTGATTTCATTATCTCCTATTATAGGGAATTTTATGAATGAAACTTAGTACTTTATGTATTCTCGCAAGATTTCAAAAGTCTTAACACATTTACTTTTTATAACAAATGAAATATCAAAATACCAACAATATGCAATGGGCTTAAGATTTAGGTATTCATTATTCCATTAAAATCAAATCCGAAGGCGACTCATAAAAATACCACTAATGTTTGGGAAACGTTACATTAGCAATATTTCCTGCAGTGGCATATCCGTAGTAAAAGCCTTCACCGAACTTTTGTTGTTGTCCCGGGCTAAAGATATGTTTAGGTTGATTTATAATAATAGATTGTAATCTAGCAAGAGCACCTTGAATATATCCATAACATGTTGAGGCGACAGAATCATTTGTTGGATGTACACACATACCACCTCTGTATGCATCCATGGCTCCAGACAACCTTGATATAAATTTACTTGTATTGGCTACAGGATAAAAGGGGTTATTTTGTCCCGCAGATAACCTACTAGTCGTATTCTGTGCAGCTGCTGCTTGGAGAGGAACAAAAGTAGGGTTAACAAAAGTAAAAATACTTTCATTAAGGAGCACGAGCATTCGCACATATAAGAATTTTTATATGACTCAGGAATCTTTTTGTAGTATAAGTAGGATGCGGAACACCTAGCTTCTGATCTACATAGTATTAGCACTATTTTCAAAAATGTTCTTCCCATCTGCTGACTCAAATAACCCTTTAATCCTCTTAATTAATTTGATAGCAATGTCTATGTTTGGGCCTGTTACAATACACATCTGGCTATTTTTGTAGTCGTCATTTCTTAGACAAAGCCAGGCCATCAGTCTTAAGAAGAATTCAGTTACTCCAAGACCGGTACTCTTCTTTACCCATAAATGCTTGTGTTTGAAAGTATGCTTTAACGGGTTAGAATAGTCATTAAACCTCTTGCGTAATTAGTCGTCATCATCTCTTTAATCTTGTATTTTGACTCTTCCTAAAATGACATTCTATTGTATGTATCATTATCCTAATGTTCAGCAGAGCTGATACTATATATGATACATTATCATACTTCGTTAGCCTGTTTCTGAATCTGCCGCTCATTATTCCAAACTGCTATTGATTGAAGCCGTAATTTTGTTACAAGCTCACCATACTGAGAAGTAGGAGAAGCAGATGACATCACACTAGATGCTTCCATAATTACATTGTAGCATGCTGCTGCTATGGTAAGATCATCTTCATCATCACCCATCTCTTGATATGCACATACTCTGATGTTCAGAAATGTTTTATTTTATTTTGTAAAACATATTTTTAATTTGTAAAAACTGCTGCTAAGTATTATAGAATAAAACCTGATATTTTGTATAATTCTTATTGTAGACGATGAACCTGATGTCACTTTGACTTTTAAGACTGTCTTAGAAAATAATGGCTATACAGTCGATGTATTTAATGACCCCATTATAGCATTGCGGAATTTTAAAAAAGCACTTGAGGATACTACTGCCAATGAGAAGGAGAAGGAGAAGAAGCACCGTTATAGCCTTGTGCTTACTGATATCCGAATGCCAAACATGAACGGTTTTGAATTATACCAAAAGATTAGAGAACTAGACGAAAACATCAAAGTTCGCTTCCTGACAGCAAGTGAAATAAATCACGATGAATTTAAAGAGAAAGTAGCTCCTACCATAGATGACACCCAAAACTGCATTATTGAAAAGCCGGTAGATAATCAAAAGCTGTTGAACATGGTAAGCAAGCTAATGAAATAAAATAATGGACGACTAGCTATAGCTTTTTCTGTCACGATATCTATTTACAAACAAGAAGATTTACCTATATAACATTGGATGGAAATACAGATATCTTTGTAAAGTCTTCGCTTGCCTTAGGGATAGGCCTTCTGCAAACAGGACAGTTAAATCTTGGAGCATTACTCCAACAATTGTATATTCTGCACTCAGAAAATGCATACAAATTCAGTGATAGAGCAACATTAGCAGCTGGTTGGTGGTTTTATGATGTATTCTTTAAACATGATTTTGTACAAAAAATTTTCCAACTACTATTGCCCCCAAACTATTCGCACAAGAACAAAAAAGCTGCTACATTAAAGATAGTTGATACATTTCAAGACCAAAAAAAGAAAAACGGTTCTGATGCTAGAATAAAGATGTTTGGCGATATTCCTATTGCTGCAGGTTGGTGGTCCTGGCTGCTAAGATAAATGAAACTCATCATTTCACATTTTCCTACTATAACCATTTGACTACTACATACACACCATTATATCCGGTTATGACGATTCTTCTTGCTTGTCTACTACTTCTCCTTTACCATGGCATGTAGGACACTCACCAATTGTCTCCTCGCCTCCGCCTTTGGTTGTTGTGTAACTGGCAATTTACCAGAACCTTTACAGATTGGACAAGTTATCTTCATCATATGTTCTACACCTAATGCATGTTGCATCTATTATCATATTAAGACGTGGCATTGATGTGGCAGAAGACTGTATATATACTTGAACATACTTTGGAGAATAATGGACACACTTGCTATACGGTAACACTATAGCAGTTCTAAATAACTATAATAGCATGACTGTCTAATATAATATGAGAAGAAAAAGAAGATGATAAAATAATAATGCCCATGTTAATGTTACAATGCAAAACATGCGGCGAAGTGTTTCCAGGACTTTATATACCTGAAGGAAGCACTCTTGATTTTAAATCAGGTGCTACAAATACAGATACTTTGCATACATGTTCAAGACAACACACAAATGAATATGTTACAATAGACTATATGGACTGGTCTTGATCAGACCCTTGAAATCAACAAAAGTAATAATAGTAACGTACCCAGATAGTTTTAGGCTTGAAGAAGCAAAGAGCTTAGTAGGCTCATTAACAGATTATCAAATTGTAAAAGTTGTTACTCAAAAATACCTAAATCATTCAGAATATGGTGTGGGTTCTGGTAAAGCAGAAGAAGTCAAGCAGCTTGTAAAGGAATGTAAAGTTGATCAGATAGTCATTGACGAACACTTGACATCAAAACAGATTCATAATCTGGAGAAGTTAACAGGTGTACAAGTTATAGACAGAGAGAGATTAATACTTAACATATTTCATTCAAGGGCAACTACAACAGAGGCAAAGTTGCAAATTGAATTGGCTGAAATTAAATATGAAATGCCACGTATAAGGGAAAATGCAAAGCTAGCTTCGGGTAGCGAACGGCCAGGAAAGGGCGGTATGGGAGTCTATGTTGTTGATGTAAAATTCCGAGATCTAAAAAGGCGTATGTCGTTTATCAAAGAAAAGCTTGCTGATGCGCACAAAAAACGTGAGCTTTACCATCAACAAAGAATGAAAACTGGAATGCCAGTTGTATCACTAGTCGGTTATACTAGTTCTGGAAAAACTACGCTGTTTAATCTCCTTACTTCAGAAAATAACGAAATCTCGAATAATTTGTTTACAACACTTTCCACAACTACAAGGTCATTTAGAATCTATGACAGAGACTTATTACTTATAGATACAGTCGGTTTTATCAGCAGACTTCCTCACTATATGATAGATGCATTTAAGTCAACATTAGAGGAATCACTTGCTTCAGATTTGATATTACTATTGATAGATATGTCAGAGAAAATTGAAGATATTAGAATAAAGTATGAAAGCTGTTGGGATGTTTTAGATGAGCTAAAAGTAGACAAGTCCAAAGTTTTTGTAATTTTAAGTAAATTCGATAGTATTACTGACTCAGAACAAAAGAAGAATGATATTGCAAATGATTTGCAAATATCAAATCCGCTAGCTATATCTTCCAAAGCTGGCTATGGAATTAGGAAACTAAAGGCAATGATTGGACGTCACATTGTAGATTATCAAACTATAACAACTGATATAATGACCTTGTGAAAAATGGAGGAACAATAGTCTTCTTACCCGAAAACTATGGGTTATAGTTACATATTAACAATGCTTCAAATATTTTGCAATCATAATACTTAATTATCGTATCCTTGCCTATCTCTGAAGTCTAATGCCATTACTCCTCTGTTAAAGTACTTTCCTAGTCATTGTACTTTATTTATCTTTGATCTATTAAGGTCTATATGCTTATTACTTCGTGCGATTTTACTGAATAGTCTTACCATATGTTAGTAACAATATTCAACCATAAAATGGTGCCGGTTTCGTAACTTTAAACTCAGATTGTACTGACAAAAGAACAACTTATAACAATGGAATATTAAATAAAGAAGCAACATCATATAATGACATATTTGATGCTTTTAGATTAGCACTAAAGTTCTATCACTTTGAAGATAGTAGTAAGTGAATAAATTCGTATAAATAAAACAAAAAAAGTAAATACAAGATAACATTAACATAAAATACTTTCAGTGTTGTTATTGCATGGCGTCTAGTAATGAACATATTATCATATGCAGTATTTGTAGGCGAGCATTGATAGTTAAGGATATTGTTAATAATGGGGTAGCTTTTTTGAGCCATTTGAAATTAGATCATGATATTACATATATTCCTCAGCGTATGACTGAGGAAAGACAAA
>DATDNG010000619.1:0-2994 GCA_036518375.1 Nitrososphaeraceae archaeon
GCATTTCCGCTTGAAAGTCTACAATTTGCATTCATTATCCAATATGAGAAGAAAATAAACCATAAAATTCAAGAACTCAAGTACAACATGAAAAAGACGAACCAAAGAATCGAGACAGATAGATTATGGATTAGAATAGAAGCGTTATAATGGGCTTTGGCACAAATACTTACTTGCATTAAGAGGGTAAAGATATCTTGTTTTGTTAGGTAATCACTGCGTATGTCATGGGCCTAGAGCTTGTTCCGTACCTGTACCCCATCGTGCCCTGGATCTCAGGGCGACGAGCCGGCTCCACCGGCCTACATAGGATTCATAGATGTCTCCATTTGCCCACATGTCTTTGTCTTTATGCACATTACTAGCAAAATATATTTTCAATGAACTATGCAGTTTTGGTCTGGGAACTGTCAATATATTTAGCAAGATGGTTAGATTGTCAGAAGCCACATGAGGTAAGTACGATAAGGACAAGAAGATGGCGAATCACATTTACATAGTAGTAGTATTCAAGATTCAAAGCAAAGTACCATTTCAGATTTTATTACATAAATTCATTAGCTATTACAATCTCTTTTATCGCTTGTACTAGTTCAGTAAAAGTAAGCGAAGGTAACAGTTGGAAACAGGGAAATAAACATGGTAGCAATGGTAGCAGTAAAAGCTAATAGTGTAAAGCCTCCATTTGATAGTCAACACATATCATATGCTAAGCAATGTAGAAAGAGAAAAGCTTGTTATTGACTTGTATTATAATCAACGAAAGAACGTACGCCAAATAGCCCAAGAAGCGAGGATATCATTTAGAGCTATTGCTGATATATTAAAGAAAAAAGAAGAAGTTGTAGATAGACTCGTAGCAGAACTAAAATCGCTATTAAATTCGGCTCTTGTCGCAGTCGTCGAAGCTTTGAGAATGAACCCTGATAGATATGTTGTTATTTATAATAGCAAATATGACAACAATGACAATATTTTTGAGAGTAGTACGGGTACTACAGCTGCAGATATATCATCTTCTCATTATTCTACTATATCCAATCAAAACTACTACAATGAATACCATAATGGCATTATAGAGATAGCAAACTCGTTTCTGAAGATCTTGTTAAACCAGATAGTGGATAATACAATGGTTGCAGCAGTGAAAGGACAGTGAATCAGTTTGAAGAAGGCATCAAAGACAGATAGATACTACCACTAAGCTTTAACCAAACATTCTCAATCTCTTGAATTTATAACAGTTGTTGATTGATATATTATCAATATCATTTCAGGTTTTCTATTCGCAGCTGACAGATTTACCGCCGCAACGGTGGAGAATTGGTGCGCTAATCGTATTGAGTGGTGATTTCACGCATCCGTAACAGTTTCCGCTACTATCACAATGATCGCAAGTTATTTTTTCAGTTGATTATTTCCTAGTTTATATTTAAAAGTCATGGTAACATTGTCTCTTGTCATATTTTGTGCCTCTGATTTCAGAAAGAATTGATGGCTGCTGCTTATAACCAATGATAGTGACGAAACTACAATTATCCACAGTGATAATTGTCTATTCACACAAGTCTTATGCCGTGTCAGTATTTATGCATATCTTTGTATCTAGATATCTTATTGCAATAGATACTTTGACCTTGTGAAAGTCTAAGTCAACCATTTTTGTCTTCTGCCTACTAACACTCTATTATTCCATTTTCTTATTTCCATTCCCAGCCTACACACGATATATTCTAAAAATTGCAAAACCATCATAAGTTAAGTATCAAATTATTCATCTACAAATATTGCAATTCCAAGATAACTTACTGTAATTTTGCTATAAGGGGGGTTTTGCTTATGATCATCATGATAATAGGGGTTTGCAAACTATATTTTCAATGAAATATGCAGACGAGATAGAAAGAAGAACGAACTAATTGAAACGAGCCTGCTTTGCATGATGATATAACAACAACAGTTCTTGCACAAGAATTAAGAGTATATGATACCGGAACTGATGCTGCATATCTAGCAGAGGAGCATCATCTACTCGATAGAAGAGAGTTTTTATAGATAGAACGTGATCTGCACAACCAAAATGTTAGATTGGTGTTATAGTAAGTTAACAGGCATGCAAGAGTTATTATATTTAATTCATTTCGATGTTGATGAGTGATAAGTCCAGTGCTATATTACCAACACTTACATTGGCAGTTAATATAACAGATAGTTGTTGTCTTCTAAGTGGAACGTTGTGAGACAAAGCAGGACAGATGCGTATGAAACAACAATATTTGAGGGGTTCTAAGGCATATGCACGTACTTCTTAAACTAGGTATTTTATGACATAAAACTATTAGCCATTACAATCTCTTATCGCTTTTACTAGTTAAGTAAAAGTATGCAGATGGTATCAGTAAAAGCTATAGATGAAGGATGACTCAAGTCTATCCTCATCATCGTAACCATATACTAGTTTTAGTAACGGTAGGAGTTTACTTCACGTACCGCTTGTGGTATTCCCTTCTTTAGGTCATCAAGGCTCATTACCGGGTGCAACTCTACATGAGCACTCATTCCACTAAACAGCGGTTCAATCAAGATGGGTCTCTGGTCTGTACTCTGTATATCAACAATAAATGCAGCCACCCTATTGCCATCCGCTTCAAAGAAATATGCTGCTTCAGCCTTGACTTTATTCGTGTATTCTTCAAGTTTCTTTAGAAAGTTTGGGTCCTGTACCATTTTGTTTCCGTCTTCTGTAGGAATCTTTGCATGTATTAAGAATCTCATCTTTCACAAGCAAAAGATTCATTATATTTATGGATGTTGCCACGAATTGATTAGCCTGGAATGGCCTGCGTATATACCAGTCTAAGCATAAGTTACCAAGTACATAAATACACATTCTAACACTGATATTTTGAGAAATGCCTTTTGGTCCTGGCTAAACTCAAATCCAGAAGAATCTAGACCGACAGTAAAGTTATATATTTTGTTCAAAGATCTAGT
>DATDNG010000620.1:0-5620 GCA_036518375.1 Nitrososphaeraceae archaeon
CAAGTTCCAACAAGACCATTGATAGAAGGAAAATTAGAATAGGACAAAAATACGGAGGATAGAAGCTTTTCATAAATAATAACTATTGATTACAAAGTGAAACACCACGAATATGCTACATGATTACCTAAGAGATACGCTGGTATTGAGCTATAACTAGTGTAAATCTTGTGGGAACAGAACGCAATTTGCATGTCTACGATGTGGCTATTGCTACAGTTGCCATTGGAAGAAAGAGAAGCTTGAGAAAGCTCCATTAGAACTATTAGTAATGTCTAACTCTGCATTTTTAGAGAAATATCAACAGCCTGCAATAATAGAAACAATCGGACCGGCAGCAGCTAATCTCACGACAGCAACAGGAGGACCAAACAAAGATTATTGATGTGTATGGTCAACAGACAGAACCAATTTGCAACTACCATACATGTCATCACAAGTTTTCATTACATGGTCTTGGTACTCGTATATGTAAGTGCAATCATCCACAAAATCATACTACAGGAGTATCGATATTATTATCATCATAAACCAACAATAAAGAAATAATTATCGTATATATACTGAGCTAGGAACCTTGATTCCCTTATTGCTGATAATACGATATAGTTCAGGAAGTGAATATACAAAATCTACATGAACACAGTCTGATCTCTCATCTAAAAGACATTGCAATTCTCCATTATTCATCAATACCTCTGCAATTCTATTTTTTTTATTATCTTTTAATATAACTCGATTCTGATCTACTGCTATCTTCTCTATAAAAGGAAAGTGCTTGGCAAATACTTCATCTTTTATCATCATCTCCTCCATCCTATTTGTAAGGTAGCCTGAAAAGCTCATTATGCCTTTGAGCTCTAATCCTTTTTTGTTCTTTTCATAAACTTCAAAGAACTTTTTATATACATTTTCGCTTACTGTGATGGATTTATATCCAGGCTTTGGCATGTTTATTATATTAGTAGTACGGTAATGAGCGGACTGATATAAGTATTATTATAATAATGTCAGATACGATTTGGCTGTTGTATCTTTGCTAAACCACTCTGAGCAGGTTGCTGATCATAGGAGGTTCAGCTATGCATAGAACACAATATCGTAATAGCTAATCCAAGATTATTACCTTATTGTTAATGACGCGTAATTTTCTTCTCTCTATAGATAATTAATAACTCTAAGAGAAAGCCTGCAGTTGCCGACAAACCAATTGTAAGTGTAGTTTCCAGAATAATTCTAGTATTATGATGTTCGAAAACCTCCTTGAAAAGGTCTTCATTGAAACCATGAGCTAGCAGAGCAACAGAAACTATACCTGCAACTATTAACGCGCTTAAGATCGTATTTAAGGTAAACACTTTTAGTTTTCCTCTATTTAGCCTGACTTCGCCATAGTGCTTTAGACTATTTTCGATTAGAGGTATATCATCCTCATCAAATACTACCCCGGAGATATCTAATAGAACAGTATTTTCGTCAGATGTTCGGGCAACGTCATGAAATTCCACAATATGAAATAATTTATTGGGCGTCAGAAAATCCTTGATCTTGTATACATCATCTTGATTACATATTATCTTTACATGTATTGGAATATGCATCCATTACATTAAAATTTTTCTTAGTATAATAAGGAGCTGCCTATCTCATGATTGACAGAATGTACTCCAACTATCTTTCTAATATTGTTCTCTACTTTCTGGATTAGGTCTTTGCCACCACTCACATCTATGATAACGTCCGGATCTTTTTGAGATTTCTTATCTACTCTAAATACAAATGTGACACCTTCCATTTTTTTGGACTCTTGTATGACTCTTCTACACGCGCTGCTACTACAATTAACTAATAAGGTTCCAGATAGTTTATCATCATGACTCATTCTGGTGTCACTTAATTGTGTAGGTATATCTTTGAAGATTATAATACTTTGTGAATAGTCATTAGAACTAACCGCAACTATCTGAAATAGTAACCTAACAAATGGCAATATTAGGTTAGGAAAAAACTTGTTGTATGAGGTATACTAGGGGACCCCTAGCAGGCTTTTGTGTTATTCTTGTTGAGCGTGCTAATTTACTCATGGTATCAGATGAAATCAAGGTAATATTGATGGTATCAGGGAATCACTATTGGTATCAACTGGTATCAGGGTAACAAAAGCTATAGCCAAGTGTCTTCTATCTTATAGTAACTGTATAAGACAAGCATATGTTAAGTACTAATAGTAATGATTATGATGATACCGAAAGAGAAAGTTTTAGATCTATACAAACAAGGCAAAAATACTCGAGACATTGAAAAAGAATTAAGGATGTCCCTAAGAGACATCAGCGTCATTTTAAAAAAGAATCAAGTAAACCCTAGAATTGTAATAATGGGCCTGTTAGCTCGTTGACCTCTTGGGCATAGTTCCACTTGACCATGGTATATCGTACTGTGGTTCTACATAGCCCCAACTCTTTAAAGTTTGATAAAGATTGTCAAAGGGTGGTTTGACAATGCCTTTCTCAGTTATGATGGCAGTAATCCACTCAGGAGGAGTTATATCAAATGCAGGGTTGAATGCCTGAACGCCCTTTGGTGCAATTCTTTTCTTTCCTATCTTTGTGACTTCTTCTCCCGAACGTTCCTCAATTACAATATCCTCTGGATTGTTTTTGAAGTCAAATGTAGAAAATGGTGCTGCTACATAGAATGGAATTTTATGTAAATTTGCCATAATTGCGACCTGATAGGTTCCAATCTTATTGAAAACATGACCTGTGCGCAAAATTCTGTCTGCACCAACTACTACATGCTTTATTGTTCCTCTTGACATCATATATGCAACAGCCGTATCGGGGATCAGCTTTACATCTATACCATCATGATGTAATTCAAACGCAGTCAATCTTGATCCTTGCATCACTGGACGAGTTTCCGTTGCTATAACGCTCACACATTTACCACCTTCATTGGCTGCTCGTATCACTCCTAATGCTGTGCCATATGCAGTTGTTGCTAATGACCCGGCATTACAGTGCGTCATAATTACATCTCCATTTTCAAATAGTACAGCACCATTTCTACCAATTTGTTTATTAATTTCAATATCCTCTTCGGCCATTTTTAGAGCCTCATCAAGAATTGCTTTTTTTACTTCGTGGACATTTTCCTTTGCCTTAACCTTCTCCATTATCCGTGATAAAGCCCAAAAGAGATTGATCGCAGTAGGACGTGTAGATTGTAAAACTTTGAAAGCCACGTCAACATCAGCTAGTAATTGACTTAGATTTTTTGCTTCGCTATGAGTTGCAGCGAGCGCAAGACCTAGAGCAGCAGCAACACCTATTGCAGGAGCACCCCTCACAGTCAGATTTTTTATTGCATTTGCGACTTCTCTGTAATCTTTACACTTAACATATCTGAGCTTATTTGGTAATTTGGTTTGATCAATCATTACAACTGACTCATTTTTCCAGGCCACCGTTAACAAAAGATCTGGAGTATTACTAGCATTATTATTGATGTTATTACACCTTGGCATTCAATATGAAAAATTCTTTTTAGACTATAATAAATTTAACTAGTAAATCATATAGCAAGTCTAGACTTTTAGATACGAACAGAGATGGCAAAATGCAAGACACACATCCTCTCAGGCAAAGTTACATCAGAATTGGAGCTCACAAAAGTCGTGGTTTCACACTCATATCTTCTTCCATCTTTTTGCAAACAATGAAGAATTATTATCTCAATGTTTTGGTACTTCAATTTGCTGCGCAAGAAAATGGAAGACATTTTTCTTCGGGTATAAAAAGTATGCTTTTGATCTCTCCTAAAATATATTTCCTGTTCACGGCGCGATAACTCAGCAATTGCTCGTTTTTAGAAAGTCATAATACATTTATTTTTCATCATTCTTTTCTTCTCTTATTGTCTGAGTTCACAACAACAGCATTGAATCAGTATTCAGTCAGCTTTGTAGCGTCTGTGACAAATTCATTATGTATGTCAATCCAATATATTATGGAAAGTTGCCATAAAGCAAACCAGTAGTATAAGGAAACAAACCTTGTTAATATGTGCTTTAATAACTTCTATAGAGTTTTTTGGAATAGTATTTGCTATAGGATCCATTAGTAATAATCATCAAGCATTATCAGCAGGAATAATAGAGTGTAGTAAATTGACTATAGAATTTAATCCAGTGAGATTATGTTATGGGGGTCGGTTTTATGATTCATCATATTCTCGGGCAGCATCAGCTTCTTCTTCATGTATGAGTTTGTCAACTATTGTGGTCTCTTCCAAACGGTTTTCTCCTTGATATTTACTATGTAGGAATGAGAATGCTCGAGCCTTGTCCCAGCCATTATCTTCAACCAATCTCTTAGCTGCCTTTTTGATGTCCTTTTCGCTATCCAATTCTATAACCTTCTTGAGTATCTTCAATAAATTCTTTATGGCTACGTTGTAAGCATGATAAGCTTACACTCCTGGTTCTAAATAGCGCAACCCAGAGTTCGTAAGTGATAGAGAAGCTATCACACAGTTCATTAAGCATAAACGGTCTAAGGAACTTGATTGCCATCTTATGAAAGAGCTTTGATGTTATACAGGAATTGTTCAGAGTCTAAGTTGATTATAAATGATGAAATATAATAGACATAAAAATAGGCTGTACCCTTATCTGGTTGGCAGAATAAGAACATGCAGAATTGTACAAATGAGTAATAGAAAACATCCTATCAAATACCTTCCTGTCTGACACTTTCGAAATGTCTTCCATTCATTTTGTTCTATTACACTCGCTATTCTAAATGAAGGAATTGTTCTTCCCATCTAATTATTACACTCCTGTTTTTATGAGATACTGGTGGTAGCTAATAAAATACAAAGGATCTTTAGATTCCCGGTGTCTACTGATGTTAGTACTCTCACTAATATTACAAAAAATAACCTATATCTTAATCTTCTGGTTTTAAATCACTGCCCAGTTTTGTAACCTCTCACACTTTTAATTTGTACATCGTCGCTTCTTGATACTAATTTTGAAACTGTTGGCTTTGCCTCCTTACCTAAAATTATTGCCTCCTTACCTTTTCTAGAAAGCACTATTGTCATGTCATTGTCTGTTAGCTTCTGTGCAAATTCTTTTGGAATGTCTAACTTATCTAATAGTCCTGTTTCCTTATCTGTTAGCTTCTCTGCAATTTCTTTTGCATTATGTAATTTATCTTTTAACTTTTCCATTCTTCCCCTTTTGTCTTCATTGTCTTCATTCTCGCTAGATGTAAAGAGTTTAAGGAATTCTGGATGCAAAATGTCAATATCAATCCTATTTGTACCTGCATTAATCTGGATTGCAGGTTCATTTTCCATATTTACATTTATTGTTCCACTTCTAATAGACTTTATTGATTTTACCAACAAATCAATTACATAGTCTTCAGCATTATCATTATCATCTTTATGCATATCTATAGATTATTTGAGATATATCAGACATTGCTTCCTATCTAATCTTCTGTTTTGTACTTCTAGTTGCTACCACGTTTATCTTCCTTCTCTTACGAATGCTGTTGATATTTTAAGACCACCATTAATTGTCAACTTTCCTCTAGCAATTTGTTAT
>DATDNG010000621.1:0-9155 GCA_036518375.1 Nitrososphaeraceae archaeon
AGCCAGCGAAATGTTTTATGAAGAGCACAGGCAAACACACTATTCTACAATACACGAACACTATCCGATCATTCAAAAACCGATTAAAAATGAGGAGCTTATGAAAGAAATAAATGGAATACTAGGTCATAAATAGGACTGTCTAATGATCGAGATAAAGATGTTATGTAAGATGGCAGTGTATAAGATCAACATATACCAGTTCACTCACCAGTACAATACTTGGAAATTGTAGATTTACTGAGTAGTCTATCTTAAAAGAGCGATTATACAGAATAAGAAACTACCGTCAATTCTTTGATTTACGTTGTTGGTTTACCTACCAAAGAAGGAGATGAAAAGCAATCTTTGTAACATTATTTCATAAATTCTTAATTATTATCAAATGTCACACTGTGGCATGATGACATTGTTGTGGCAGTTATATACTCCATTGTTCTTGTTTATTAGTCAGATTCTCCCCATTAGTTCCTCGATATCACCATCACCTTCTTTTTCTAGTTTCTCAACTGATTTTCTAATCCAAGATTTTGCAGTAATAATGATAGTTGCCGCTATAATGCTGGTTATTACTCATAAATTAAAACAACCTATGGTTATCGGCTACATAATTGCAGGTATGATAATTGGACCCTATACGCCACCATTTAGATTAATACATAATGTTAATTCATTGAACAGTTTTGCAGAGCTAGGAATTATAATGCTACTTTTTGTCATTGGCACAGAATTCCCTATTGCCAAGCTTAGATCGATAGGTAGAATTTCTGTCATTGTGGCATTACCCGAGTCAATAGGAACTTTATTGATCGTATTTTTCGTCGCCCATTCACTATTAGGTTTTTCATTTTTTGATTCACTATTCTTGGCATTAGCCATGTCTATTACAAGCACAGTAGTAACCATCAGAATACTTGAAGAGCTTGATTTGATTAAGGATAAATCAACGGTTCTGATATTAGGGATATCCATTATAGAAGATATTATAGCAATTACTGCTCTTGGCATCTTTCAATCAGTAGCCACTAATGGAGGTCAAGTGTCGATTCCGCATGTTTCTATCTCTATAGGTATAGTTGCTGTATTTATTGGAAGTATATTAGCTGTGGGTTCAAGGTATGTGCCAGGAATATTGGATAAAATTGCCAGAACAGATGATTATGCACTAATTCTAATTGTGATTCTTGGATTAGCATTTGGTTTATCATTTGCAGCCAAAGAATTGGGTCTATCTGTTGCTACCGGTGCATTTTTAGCAGGGGTATTAGTTGCTGAATCAAAGAGTGCTAATGTAGCCAGGGTAATTACTATCCCGCTAAGAGATATGTTTGCTGCAATATTTTTTATATCAATAGGGGCATTAATTGACTTGTCCCATATTCCTTTGCTTATTGTTCCTGCAATGTTACTTGTTTTAACATCCTTTGCATCAAAGTTCCTGATAATTAGTGCAATATTGGTTAGAGCGAGACGATATGGTGGTATTACAGCATTAAGGACAGGATTGGGAATGGCATCAGCAAGAGGAGAACTATCTTTAGTCGTTGCTAAAGCTGGCCAAGACGTAGGTGCCATAACTTCCTCAATCTTTCCAATATTAGGAGTTGTAACAATAGTAACAACCTTCATGACGCCATACGTAATTAAATTTGGAAGTAGGCTAGGAATTTCGTCTTCATTGAAATCCCAATCCTCTGTCTCTTCCTCTCCTGAAAAAATCAAGAGAAAGTTTAGATTTGGTTTTCGACTATAGTAATACCACTGCATTAAAGTTCAAAGTTCATGTTGCCTAAACTTGTAAAATATCCTCTGTTGTTTCTTCTTTCCTAGTTCGGCGATGACCACACAACTGCTCTATGCATACAGCAAATCCTACATGAGCACAGTCATCTTCCTTGCAATACCTACAAAACGGAACGCCTTTGCTTATTTCAACATCTATTTCTTTACAAAGTCCTGTATCATATAATATAGTATGCTTATCATTTACAAATTTCAACAAAACTATGGGGTTATCTGTAGAAGACAATGATTGCTTGTCCTCCGAGTTCAGCCAATGCATAAAAGCAAATGTGCCCTCATCTAAGGTTTGGCATTTATTGAACTTGTTCTCATGCTTGTATTTGCTATTAGTATCTGAGTCGTTACCGCTTGAGTGTTCGCTGTTATTGTTGTCTTCCATAAGGATTGACGCTTTGAATTCTACTACAGTTATAGGAAAATAACAATATTAATGTTATTAATAGACCTTAAATCCTAATGTTATCAGAATAGCCTTTATATTACTATATGTTTGTAGCAGTCGATAACATGTAAACAAACTTGGTAGCAATGGTAGCAGTAAAAGCTAATAGTACAACGTATCAATCAATAATGAAAATGTAACACATGGATAGAAACAGAGGAAAAGATTGCAACAAATGAGCACAAAAAACACAACAGCAAATAGACTGGCGAAGAAATCAGGTACTTGAACTTTCAAGCAAAGGTTACAGCCAGTTAGATATTGCAAGGATATTACAGGTTAATAGGTATATATTTGCAGAGATGTAATTTCCTAAAGCAGCAGTCTAGGGAAAATATAAGAAAATACATAGATGATAGGCTGTCAGAAGAATATGGGAAATGTGGTGGGATTAAACACAATCACAAAAGAATCGTGGGATGCAGCACATAATACAGAAGATAAAAGAGAAAAGATACAAGCTTAAGCACCTGCAAAGGAATGCTATTCAATCAGTTGGATTTACTGACTAATGCTACTGTGGTTGATGATGCTAACGGTTGTAACAGAATACAATAATCGGAAACACTCTTTAAACTAATAATAACTCCTATAAGAGAACTAAATCTATATATCACCACAATGCAAAAATCAAACATATTTTCGAGAGCTGCAGTAAATATCACTTTTTTAGCGATATTATTTACATCATTAATAACTGTTCAAACTCAAGTTATGGCACAAACGAGTACTGCCCCTTCTCCTGTCATTACTGCTGGGACACCATACCATAGTTCTTCCCACTCTCCTATTAATATTATATTCAGACAGGTACAGAACTCTGTTGTACAGATAACAAGCAAGATCCCAATATCTATTAACAATCTATCAAATCCCCAAACACAAAATTCTACTGCGCTAGGTTCAGGATTTATCTATGACAAGGTAGAATATTGTGGCTCAGAGCAGCAGCGACCTTTCTGTATCATAACAGGACATATAATTACTAACAATCATGTAGTGGGTGATGCCAAAATAGTAGATGTAACATTTTCAGATGGAAATAAATATACAGCAAGAGTGATAGGAGCTGACATCTACAGCGATATTGCAGTATTACAAGTTATACAAAACATTACTCGACCTATTCTCAAGCCACTTGTAATTGGAAATTCTTCTAAACTAGAGGTTGGAGATAACGTAATCACCATAAGTAATCCGTTTGGACTAGACAATACTCTGACAACAGGTATCATAAGTGCAATGGGGCGAGTGTTATCACCGCCAGCTGAAGCAGGTGGGTTTTCTTTACCAAATATTATTCAGACTGATGCACCAATTGCTCCTGGAAGCTCTGGCGGGCCTTTACTAAATATGCAAGGCCAGGTTGTTGGAATGGATACCGCTGGAATTCCGTCCATCCTGGGTGGTGGCATAGCATTTGCAATTCCTTCTAACACACTAGAACGGATTGTCCCAACACTAATTAAAAATGGCACCTATATACATCCTTATCTTGGACTTAAAGGTGGCACTATAACTTCAGATCTAGCAGAGAATATCACAGGTATACCGGCAGCAAATTTCAAAGGCATATATGTAGATACAATTACAAAGAATGGCCCTGCTGATAAAGCAGGGGTACATGGAAGTACTACAGACCAATACTCAAAGAAACATGTTGGAGATATAATAGTAGCTATTGATGGACATCCTGTAGTCAGGATAGATGATTTGATCTCATATATAGACCAGTATAAATCTGTTGGTGACAATTTAACTTTGACAATATATAGAAATGGTCATACTTTAGACCTAAAAACAACCCTTACAGCGCGTCCATCTCTACTTCCATTCCTACCTATCAAATCAGCTCCTACACAACCACCGATACCGCCACCACATCCTTAACTTCATTATTGGAATCGTACCTAACATAACTATATTCAAAGTAAAATTAAATAGATACTCTGGCTGGAATTGCAAATACCGATATCCATAGTTCAAGGATCCATGTCTATACCAACTTACCATATCCAAACTAAGAATTCTATTTTGCTGTCAGTCAAGCAGCCAACAATATAAGCAAAGTTATTTCATTAATGGATAGTATTTGATAGTTTAAGAAGGGCATTGAAGTCCATGCTAGTCTTCTAGTACTATTGATTGATAGACTACGGGAAAATGTTGTCAGATCCGTACCCTCATCTATGTGATCAATGAAATGGTTATATATCTTCTATGTTACAACACTATATTATTAAATAATATATTATTAGTATTCAAATATAATGATATTTTACATATATTTTAAATAATGTATAACATAACTGTAAAAAAGCTTATTGTGAAGGATAAAGTATTGCCAAGCCAGCAAAATGACATACCATTATGTTCTTGGATAATAATATGTCCAATATGTAATAACAATAACAGTAATAAAACAGTCACAGATCCTGAATGTGGTGAAATTATTTGTAGTAACTGTGGTGTGGTAATTTCTGAACACATTCAAGAAGCTAAAACACCAGAATCGCGTACTTTCAATACTATCGAATTAAATGATAGGGCCAGAATAGGAACTCCTACCACGCTTGCTCGACATGACATGGGGCTTGCTACTATTATTGGAAAGAGTAGTAGAGATGCTAGTGGACAGAAATTGGCGCCAGCGACGCAATCTACAATGAACAGATTAAGAATTATGGATTATAGAATACAGAGTCATACTCCCACAGATATGAATCGTAAACGGGCTTTTAATGAACTTGATAAGTTGAAAGATAAACTCGGACTAACAGATGCAGCAGTAGAAAAGACTGCTTACCTTTATAGAAAAGTCCAGAAAAGAGGACTTGTTCGTGGAAGGTCAATATCCTCAGTATTAGCTGCTGCAGCCTATATTACTTGTAGAGAAATTGGAATTTCAAGAACAATTAAGGACATTGCTACAATTAGTAATGTCAGATGGAAAGAATTAGCAAGAATATATAGGATATTAGTTTTTGAACTTTACATTAAAATTCCAACAGTTGATCCGATGAAGTGTATCACTAAGGTTGCAAACAAGGTCAACTTAAGCGAAAAAACAAAACGTCAGGGAATGAGTATTATGAAAGATCTTAGCGAAAGAGAAATATCTGCAGGAAAGCATCCGATGTCACTTGCAGCAACAGTTCTTTATTTGTCATGTCGTATGACTGGTGAAAATATAACACAAGAAAATATTGCAAATGCGGCAGGTGTAACTGGTGTGACACTCAGAAACAGGTTGAATGACCTAAAAAAGCAACTTCAGTTAGATAATATTTGATTTCAAATTCAATTACTATTTATTGGCAAGCCAAATGCAAATGTAACATCACTTATCGTTTAACCTTTTACTCTACCATGCCTCTTCATGTCAGATTAAACTATGAAAGATTAAACTATGAATTTCCTTTTAATAAAACCTGGACTGCCTTTCTAAACTCTATGTCGTTAAGTGGTGGAATGTTTGCAAGCATGAGGTTTTGTTCAACGTGTTCTGGTTTCTTATATCCTATAAGTGGGGCAATGACTGAAGGACTCGAACGTATTACCTGAACCAATTTTGCTACCTGATCGGTTAATCCCATATAATCAGGG
This sequence comes from Nitrososphaeraceae archaeon, assembly GCA_036518375.1. Classification (GTDB taxonomy): domain Archaea; phylum Thermoproteota; class Nitrososphaeria; order Nitrososphaerales; family Nitrososphaeraceae; genus Nitrososphaera_A. The sequence goes on from DATDNG010000621.1 coordinate 5,852, forward strand.
ATTTGAGCTCTAAGTAATCTACTTTGAAACAATGGGATGCTAGTGAATACTTTTATGTTCAATCTATTGGCAGCTTCAAGTATAGTCAAATTTCTTTCTGAACCTACAATTTGATTTTTAAGTAATAAGGCTTCACTATAAGCTAAGTTATATGGAAGTTGAATAAATCTAAATCCGTGCTGTCTGCCGCCTATATTTTCAGCAAGTTTAACTACCTCCTCTAAAGATAAATATTCTTTATTATCCTGTGATACTCTAAAACAGGTCCACGTTGCCATCCCATAATAGCGGATTTTGGTGTTTGATCTGTATTTTTCGTATACTTCAAAGACCTTGGCAAGCATTTGCATGAATTCCTCCATGCTAACATCCTCATGCCAGCTTTCAAATGAATTATGAATATATACTAGATCTATGGTTTCTATATGCATATTCATTAATGACTTATCAATACATCTTTCAATGTAGTTAGGATTGAGAACATTGTAGCCAGAACTTATGTCGTGCGCCTTAATTAGGTCGGTTGAAATGAACATTTTTTGCATATATTCCATTACATCGATGCTTGGATAATCGCCATCGTTTGTAATGTATCCATTCTTAGTGCAAATAAACACTTCATCTCTTGATATAATACCGTCCTTTTCCAAACGTAATAATGCTCGGCCTACACTTTTCTCTGACTTCATAGCACGGTAATTAATGGCTGTATCTATAACGTTGACCGCACCAGATTTGATTGACTCATAAACTGCATTTTCCATAGCCTTATCGTCCTCTGCAGTCAGTTGACCAAGGTAAGTACCCATTCCAATACTTGATAAATAAAGTCCATCAAAAATGCGAAAGTGGCTTGAAGGTTTTCCTCTTTGGATTGCATATTCTACATATTTTTTGGTTCCAGCAGAGGTTGCGTATCCATGTAGTAATTCATATGTACTAGACAATTATGTATAAATCACTATAGCATTCATGTGAAATAGATGTTTTAAAGATGACTGTTCTCAGTTTTGCTACTTTTATTTATCCCTCTCCCTCCATACGCATTATTATGTTAAATTCTTTCGAGTAAAGTAGGTGCTTTGGTTTTCTGGGAAGAATATGTACAAACTTGGGATATAATCTTTTTCTTGCTTACTTTATCTAAAATGTCGAGTTAAGGATGAACGAACCAAAATTAACTTGGCTAATGGATCTTATCTAAAGACGTGACGAAAAATTATTGGAATGTGTTGAGCAACTTATCTTCCATATCATAGATATGAGCAAGGGCTGTGGGAGGATGGATATAAGACTGGTTGAGCCCTGAAGAAACCTCTGGAATGTAATGATAGTTACTGCCGGTCAGCTATGCTCTATTTATTATAAATGCAAGAAACAAAATCTCAAAATTAATTTAAGGCCGATATACTCAGAGGGAATCTATGAAATTAATCAAATCAAAGATATTGTTTGATGGATCTGGCGAAAGAAAGAACCTATTCATAGGCTTTGAAGGAGATGAAATAAAGCATGTTGGAATCAGCAAACCTCAAGAAGATAACAGTGAAATAGTAGCAGAAGGAGAAGATATCATTGTTACACCAGCATTCATTGATTCGCACAGCCATATTGGAATGGTAAGATCAGGTGAGCCTAGCAAAGAAGAGGAGGCTAATGAGCAAATGAACTCAATTTATCCTTTGGTAAATGCACTACATAGTATTTACATGGATGATTCTTCCTTTAATGAGTCGGTAGAAAGCGGTGTTCTCTATTCTACAGTGTTACCCGGTAGCGGAAACATCATAGGCGGAAAAGCTGTACTTATACGCAACTTTGTTCAAGATATATGTCAAGCATATGTTATGGATATTGGAATCAAGGCTGCACTAGGATACAATCCTCGGAGTACTGTTGAATGGAAGGGTAACAGACCATCTACTCGTATGGGTGCCGTGGCAATGCTTCGTGAAAATTTCATTAAGGCAAGAAAAATGCAAAGACTTCTGGAAATAGAAAAGAAAGTCATAGAGGAAGTGGAACCACTTACAGAAGTATTCATGGATATACTTTCAGGCAAATACAAAGTGATGTTTCATGTTCACAAAGAAGATGACGTCATGATACTGATCCAGCTCGCAAAAGAATTTGGAATAAAAGCAATTGCGAACCACTGTGTTGATGTACATACAGAGCAAATTTTTTCAGCATTAAAGGCAGCGTCGATACCAATAATATACGGACCTATGGATGCATTTCCATACAAGGTAGAATTGAAACATGAAAGTTGGAGAAATGTAGAGAAATTATTAAATTCTGGCTCAAAGTTCTCTGTAATGAGTGACCATCCGGTTATTCTTCAGCGAAATATCTTTTATAGCTTGCGGCATCTACTGCGTTTTGGTTTATCCAAAGCAAACGCAATATCTAAAATTACTAAAGAGCCTGCAGAAATTATCGGTGCACAAAATATAGGAGAAATCAAGCCGGGCTTTAAAGCATCATTGGTTGTATGGAATGGAGATCCGTTCTTACTTTCTAGCCATCCTATATTAGTGGTTGCAGAAGGCATGACAGTATATAAGGAATAGATCCTCTTAACGCTATAATACAACAGAATTACTGAAGAGACACTCAAGATTGTACTAAATTCAATTCGCAAGCAGGACAATTGCTTAGAATTGCAAAATGGAAAATAACGCTATTTATAGTCTTTAAAAGTGGATTCTTGCGGATATTACATCTTATATCAAGAATTTGCTATAAGATCTATATAGATCTATATGATCTAATTTGGCAATCAATAATTACTTATTATGTGAATAGATATAGCTTGACGATTGATGAATTCGCTGATGGCGCCTTACTAAATCTTTCAACGTCAAAAAAAAGTGATGGTGATAATTTTCAAGAACAACAACAGTATAAAGTATCTATCAAAAACCTTGACGCGTGGTTTGGAACCAAACAGGTATTGAAGAATATCAATCTGAATATAAATCCCAATGCTGCGACAGCGATTATCGGCCCTTCTGGGTGCGGCAAAACAACACTTATTCGGTGTTTAAATCGTATGCATGAGATGACTCTAGGTGCAGCCGCAAAGGGCCAAGTCGTAGTTGATGATGTTGATATCTATAATAAAGCTGTAGATCCTGTGATTATAAAAAGACGCATTGGTATGGTCTTTCAAAAGCCAAACCCATTTCCGACAATGAGTATTTATGATAATGTTGCAGCAGGACTAAAGCTTAATGGTGTCAGAGACAAGAGATTGATTAACGATATTGTTAAGGAAAGTCTTGAAGGTGCTGCTCTTTGG
>DATDNG010000622.1:0-6902 GCA_036518375.1 Nitrososphaeraceae archaeon
TGGTAAAGGAATAGATTCTGAGATAATGCCAAGATTGTTCACCAAATTTGCAACAAAGTCATTTGACGGAACTGGACTTGGACTTTTTATCTCTAAAAGTATTGTAGAAGCTCATGGTGGTAGAATGTGGGCTGAGAATAATACAGATGGTAAGAAAGGAGCTACATTTTCATTTAGTTTACCGGTAGTATATCATCAATAGTAAAGATCATGGATTACGTAAGAAACCAACTACTATCTCTTCTCGTCCCACTTCTCTCTGATTATGCTTGTATCTTCTTCCTCCTTGGTATACACAGCTTCCGGCAATCCTACCACATTGCTAAATATATTGGCAGTTCCCCGGACCAAAGGAAACTCTTTATTTCCACTCCCAAACCCTTTGGATAACATTTCTCAACTTCCGTATTAAATGCTCTTACCATGTAATTTAGAGACGATAATTTATTCTCTAGGATCTGCATAATAAATACATATTATGACAATGCAGGATAATCAAGCAAAGTTTCAGAGTCACTCTGAAACATGATGCTTTTTTTTGTTGTTATTATCATTACCACCATCGTCAACTATGTTCAAACGTATTGAACTCTTGAAATGGGAATCACACTTATTCTATTATCACACAAAGGGCATTTAGGAGGAATTGTTTCATTCTTCATTAAATATAGAACGGGGGCAGAAGCACACCAGTAACATGATTTACATATTAGAAAATGCATCTGCTTTTGGTTGTGTTTATCTTCAGAACCTATATGTTGAATATAACCTACCAAGTTAGGCATATAGCCTCCTTGAATGTATAGAAGAAGAAGCAGTAGCATATTCTTCTATTAACATTACTCATCCCATGAAATGCATCAGATATATACACATTACTGCTACTTTATTTCACAATCGTGGTACATTATGGTTTTATTGTTTTATTTTTAATGCTTTTATGGTTCCGCAATTATATGCTCAATATTTATCTAATATTAAAGTAAACGTATTATAAATATGATATAAGAAGTCTGAGGCTCAGTTGTTATTCTGACAATAGCACTCTAAAATCAAATTATTCTCTAATCGAGACATATGGTAATATCATCAGAATATATTCAGATTATTAGTGCTGGAATATATGCAATAGCATTATTTATTACCACTGTGACATTTCGCCGTACAGAGAGGCTGGATCAAATAACATTATCACGTAGTTTATGCATTAGCAACTCCTAAATTACTGTTTGACTGCGCGTGCTGAACTCCATAGTGTATTCTCCTAACCTCTAATATTAGGTAACTTGTTAAAGCTATTTTGTGAAATCGTTACTTATCCTACGTCATGCCAAATCAAGCTGGAAAAATCCGGATTTGCCTGATCATGATAGACCTCTTAACAAACGTGGGAAGAATGATGCGCCGCGTATGGGAAAGCTGCTTCGGAAAGAAAACCTCATTCCTGATATCATAATAAGCTCTACTGCAATAAGAGCATATGCAACGGCTAAAGCAGTAGCCAAGGCTTGCGGCTACAAAGGAGAGGTTATGCGGGATAGGTCTCTTTATGCAGCTGGACCGAAAGCATATTTTGAAGTCGTTTCCTGCCTATCCAATAATTATCACAGGGTATTGGTGGTTGGCCACAATCCTGACATAGAAGAATTAGTAGAGATCATAACTGGTGAAATTCAAACAATGCCTACTTGTTCATTAGCATATCTTAAACTCCAAATAAATAAATGGTCAGAGATGGATTATGAAATAACTAAAGGACAACTATTAGACAAATATCTTGTTTAAGTCAGACATAGAGTTTTGCCTGATATAATTATTATAATACCCCTTTACATCGGAGTGTTCTTTTAGTCTAGTAGATCCTTTATCTCTATATGATGATCCGAGCTTGTTGGTGTTCTATATTGGGAATCTTTTTGTTTCCTTCATATGCAAAGCAAGTACCATATGTGACCAGATCTTGGTTGTTAGAAACCCAGTAGCAGTGAATCCACCAATTACGCTATGGGGCAACACTAACAACCTATGAGAGTTACTACTCGACTTCCATTTGGGTTAAAAATATACAGCATCATTTTTTTGAGCTATATATTGTTTTTGTAAAATCCCTAAACACGTCACGTTTATTAATATGATGTCTCTCCTCCGCGGTCAGCCATCCTGATAGTCTTTACTGCTTCATTTATATGAGTACTCTTATTTAGCATCACGCATTCAGCGCGATATCCCATGGCTGCATCTGTTATCTCAGCTCTTGTTGGTATACCTTCACGGATTTGATTTTTAACTAAGTTTGATTATATTAACTTCACAGTGGTAAGTATTAGTGTGTTATAGAATCAATCAACATTTGCTTAGGTTAACTAGTATTCTACAGATTAATCTGTTTTTTGATCAAATCATGAAATTCCCTGTCTGACATACTTCTTCTTGATTCTAATGCCATAGCAGCATCTTTTCCTACTACATATCTGAAATCAGGATTGTCTGAAGTAACTGCTTGTAGAATAGCTTTTGCAACTTCGGATGGATGTGTTAAGTTTTGTGCCCATTGTTTGAAATATTCTGACATACTATTCTGCATTGATCTATATGGTGATTTGAGAGGATCTGACATTTTTGAAGCCCACTTCAAATTCTTCAAAAAGTTCGAACCAACACCTCCCGGTTCTATAACTATAATTTTGATTCCAAATGGTTCCAACTCATACCTTATGGATTCAGATAGACCTTCTAAAGCAAATTTAGTTGCATGATACGGTGAATTTAGTGGAAATGATATTCTTCCACCCAAAGATGTTATGTTCACTATTATACCTCCTCCCTGCTTTCTCATCATAGGTATTACTGCCTGCATTACTCTTACTGCGCCAAAAAAGTTGGTCTCAAACTGCGCCTTTGTTTCCTCTAATGATGTTTCTTCTAAGGATCCCATCAAGTCATATCCTGCATTATTTATCACAACATCAATTCTACCCTTTTCCTTTGCTATTCTATTAATGGCATCTGTCACTGACTTGTCATTATTAACGTCTAGTTGAATAACCTCTAATGGGAGATTCTCATTTTTGGCTATATCTATTATCTGCTTTGATCCTTCTTCTCCTCCACCGTCTAGCTTACGCATAGTTGCATATGTATGAAATCCATTTCTTGCCAAGATAAGTGAAGTCTCATACCCCATGCCACTTGAGCTACCAGTAACAACGGCGACCTTTTGATTCCTCATCGACTGACTAGATGTCATAGGTATATCTTTACCATTTACATATTTATGGAACAAGAGTTCTTTGCAATTAAATTTAGAAAATAATTGCAATGCAGCCGTCACAATATCTTAATCTTTGGATATATTCAAGAATAACAAATTTAACCATATCAAAGTAATATCAGCACGCCTTATATATTCAAAAATTTTATGATAGCTAATCCAATATGTTCCTATTACTATGAAGTTGATTATGTAATGAATTATACTAGGGACTAGCATTTGGGATAATCTTCTTGTTACCGTCTAAGGTAAAGAATGTCCTCTTTTCTCCGAATGTTTCTATACAATTCTAATCTCATAATAAAAATTTCGGGAAAAAGAGACAAGCACATTCCACTTGTGAAATATGACGATTCCTAGCTATATTTACTCTTAGTTTAGCGATTTTTGTTAGTCACGAGTATAAGACCTAATAGATGTAGAAAACGGGTCATCTTTTCTGCTTGCAAGTATTTCATTTTCTGTTAGCGTTGTATAGAGATTCTTATTATCCGTTTTATAGATGGTTTCCTTTGGAATGCTAAACCTTTCACGGTCGCCATATTCAATAGTAACAGAATATGAAGTCTGGTAATCTTTATCATCATCTACTATTACTGTACCCATATCCAAGTCTTCCTTGCTTCGTATTGTCATTCCTACAGTTTTTTGCCAGTCTATCTGATTGGGCTGCTCCGCTTGTAATTCTTGTCCTTCCCTCTTTTCGCCATAAGATGTATTGGTTTTTCTGTTATGGTGAGGACGACTCTCATCTAACTCCTCTTGTTTGTTGGCAATTTGCATATCTTCAGGAGTCTCATCTTGATGAAGCTGGCCATGACCCTCTTTCTCTAGGTGTTGCTTTCGGTCTTCATCTGTGGTAAATATGGCTCCACATACGAAGCATTGAAAGTCAGCGGTTATTTTTGGGATATCTCTTGAGTCATCACTTTTTTTGTCCTCTTTCATAGTAGACATAGAATAATCGTTTCACCTGTACTTGAATGGACGAACATAATAATGTAGCTTTCGAGCAGCTGTTAGATGACTAGCGATTTCCATACAAAGTCGGAAATCTCAACGGTACATTTGAGCATCCGAATGTTCATCTCCATAGTAAAATCATTAGTTGGCTAATAAATTAATCACCAGCATCTGTATTGGAGAGACAATAAATATAGATATACTGAGAGTAGCGTAAGCAGATCTACATTGGTGAATAGACCAATTATAACAGTTGGAAAAATCTCTGGGTCTCCTTGGATAACGCTTGCGATCTTAAGTTGTGTTAGTCTCATTGCCATGTTGTGTCAGACACCGTGATATTGCAAACGCTGGTGTTGACGAATTAGTTCCATTGGGGGCAATTATCGAAGCGCACTTTGACCAAACGTGGAGTGCGGGCTTCTGTTCACTGTGCAAAAAGCACTTCCGCTATTTCAGGATGGCGGTTCGATCATTCTGAATGTTTCGATAGCCGCATCCAAACCATCTCTGCATCAGTGAATAAAATAAAATATCGTTTCATAAGCTGTTGTATACATTAATACATTTTTTGTATGCATTATTGGTATAGTATTAGTTTAAAGTGATAATAATTATTTTTTCAATGCCATCAATTAAATGAACTACAGTGCCAACATAAGATCTTCTTGTAGCATAAGCATAGACTCCACAAATTACTGTTTTTTAGCCTACCCGCTCTAGAGTAAGCCATCTATTTCCATTTCAATAGTTGAAAAGACATCAGAAAAATAGAGAATATTACTCCGGCGCTAATAAGAAAAGTTACTGCACCAATTGAGTTATACAAAAATCCTCCCAAAACTAGCCCCATGATACTTGCCAAACCACCGAAACTACCTGCAATACCTTGTACTGAGCCTTGGAGTTTTGATCCAGCATATCTTGACAATATAGACATGAAAGATGGCCACATCAGACCGTTACCAACAGCAAACAATACTATTGCAGCGCCAATTGAAACAATATTATTTGATACAAATAAAATAAAATTTGTACCTAAAATCACGCTACCAATTATTACTAATTTTTCCTCTGAGAATTTTTTTAATGCTTTACGCAGCACAGGACCTTGGATAAAAACCATTATTCCACTTAATACCGCATAAAATATTCCCAATTGTGTTACTGACCACTTTAGATCATTAGCTGCATGTGTAGGAAAGGCAGCGTAGTAGATATTAAAGCCAAGAAATATCAAAAAATATAATACGAGTAAAAAAGAGATATGTTTTAGTTTGAAAACGTCCTGTAACTTAGGTTTTTTAGTGCTTGTATCCAAATAGCATTCTCTGCATTCCTGTGAAAAAGCTTTTCTGATGGTTCCTTGCTCTGGAACTAAGATTTCTTCTGACGAGGGTTTGGATTCTCTTAACAGTAAGACTATTACAACTATTGTGACCAAAGATAAGATTAATGCTGCTAAAACAGGCAGTGTCGCGCCATAAATAGTTCCTCCTAAAATTCCAGCTAGTGCAGGACCTAGAATGAATCCAAGGTTAGAAGATATTGCCATTTTTCCAAAGTTCTTACTCCTAGTTGAATCTGATGAAAGATCTGCTAGATACGCATTGGCAATAGAGATATTTCCACCAGTAATGCCGTCAATAGCTCTGCCAAGAAATAGGACAAGCAGTGGAATAATAACGACGAATGCTCCGAGTAAGGGGATATTAATACTAAAAGTATTTGAGGGCAAAAATAAAGCAAAAAGAAATAGCAACCAACCAATTGATGTTCCTACATTACTCAATAGAAGAATTTTCTTCCTTCCATATGTATCAGACAATTTTCCTAATATAGGAGATCCTATAAGCTGAAAAGCAGGATAAGTAGCTGCAAGTAGACCATAGACTATAGCATTGCCTCCAAACTTCATAACTACAAAAACCAGGAAAGGCAAAACGATACTAAAACCAAGAGTACCTACAAAATTAACCAATAATATAGGAAAAAGTGAAGCCTGTTTAGCCAGACTAGCCATTATACAAGTATCTACAGAGTTTCATTTAAAAATTGAGGACACAATCCGACCTTTAACTAACTGATGCTGCAAAAATACCATTCCTGTTAACTTTACCAAAAACTTTGTACTATACCATGCTTACGATGCTTACCATCCTTACTAAATAATAAATGTAGTAGATATATCATTAGAAATTCTGATCTATATACAAGTAAGGATCGTAAGGTACCCATAATGGCATTTCTCCAATTACATTGAAACTATGCTATAAGTATAGAGAACTTTTGAATATTCTAATATTGATATTAGCCGTAGAATATGGTTTTATATTTTGATTTACCCGACTAAGATAAGTGTCTCTGTCTCTCCACGTTATGGAAGCATAAATAAGTTACAATCCATTTTGACGTCTACTGCAGTGACTCAAATAAAATGAAGTCGTTGTACGTGTAGGCTCTCTCTTCAATCTTCTAAACCATAGGATATGTCAATTCCTGCCAACAGTCTAGGCAGTAATCACCGTTAACCTGGAATATCTCTGCTAATCTGTCTTTACACCGATCGCAGCGAGTGTTATGGGTAGCAGGAGTAGAGACAGAAGGAGAAGAGTATTTGTCGTCGTCGTTTCTTTTTATGCCACATTATTCTTCAATGATCATATCC
>DATDNG010000623.1:0-2075 GCA_036518375.1 Nitrososphaeraceae archaeon
AATAAGAAATGTCAAAGATACTATAAAACGAGAGAAATCTTTTGAAGATGCAGTACAAAAAGCAGGCGGTAAATCTCTTGGTTTTTATTATACAATCGGAAGATATGACATGGTGGCGATGGTTGAAGCTCCGACTGATGAGACAATGGCATCAATATTATTCAGTCTTGGAAGTCTAGGCAATGTACGTACTGAAACACTTAAAACATTTTCAGTGGATGAAACAGATAACATAATTGAAAAGTTGTCTTAGAACATAAAGTATATCCCATTTTATTTTGAAAAAAGTAAGTTGGTGTAACACAAAAGGGTGGTGCCGTAAATGGCAGTACAAAAACATTAAAGCTTAATATCACGCATATATCTGGCTGTAGACCGATCTGCAATTGGTTGATGCGTATGTCGTAAGCCTAGAGCTTGATCCGCGCTCGTACCTCATCAGGCTGGATCTCGACACAAGATGATGTTCTTGTTGTTGCATGTTAAGCCATGTTTTAAACGATAATAATATTAAATATATTCAAAAACCAGTTGAAAACGAACAGCTAGTACAAATAGTAAATGAAACGTTAGGACTATGGGTGTAATTTTTAATATCAGTAGGTGGAACCCTCAGGTAATTTCAAATGAGTTTAAGGCACCACTACCCTAAAGTGCTATTTGTTTATTAGTAACCTGTAAACTCCTCAACTTTTATTCTGTCTTTAGGAATCTTAAGATCATTTTGAATTCATGCTACATACTTCTAAATGGAGTTACACCAATACCAACGGAAAGAAACATAGCAGGCTTTGAATAATTTTTATGTGAAACAAATTTTTCGGGATTTGCAATTCTGTTTCTGATATGATAGATACCAATCCTTAGACATGTCAATGGACATTTAAGTTACATGACGCTACATTCGATAACAACTAAATCTAAGATTGATCGCAATTACCGTTTATGCCAACAACTCCACTCTACCAGGGCTATCATAAAAGGATTACAAAAAGCATTTGCTGACAGCATATAAGTATTTAGATATCCAATTTCCAAATTATGACTGGTCATTTACATATGTCTCAGGCCATCATTGTCTTTTCATTAACCCTTAAATTAGACTATATTAGATTTTTCAGCCAAGAAATAAAGCCATAGTAGCATGAATGCTTGGAAGAATAATTTGTTGTTGTAGCTAGGCTCACCTGAATTTCAGCTGTCAAATATTGGTCAAATTTGTTATAATTAGCCGCCAGCTAATCGCCATTTTGCTCTCAAAAACCGGTCAGATAGCGGTCATATACCTTTTGTGCTCGGCAATGGCCTATTATAGGGGAGGGGCGTATATTATACGAATATCTACCTACTATGAAAATATCGGGGGTTTCGGCTTTTATATATATGAATATTAAACAGACGAGTCATTTACCTAGAATCCTTAAATATAGGATTCTACCATAATATTCTTCAAGAATAGTTTTGCGAAGCCAAATTCCAAAGCCAATAAAAGTCAATGTTCTTAGAAAATGGCTGCATGGCCAAAGTAGAAAACAAATAGCAAAGGAAGAAGGGATTGGTACTGGTACTGTAAGCAGCATAATAAAGGAATACAAAAAGAACGACACTGAATTTGAGTTATTAAGACAAGTTGCTGTAAATCTAAAAAGTCAAGGCTATAGTAGAGTCTTTCGCACCTTTAGTTAGAATAAGAGAAATACTGAGAAGAGAATTATTATTACCAGACAAAACGCCAACAGGCATAACAATAGCCGGCGGACAAGGACATAATGATGATGGTGATCTTAAAAAAACACAACAATTAAGAGAAGAAGAAGCAGAACTGGAGAGAAAACTCGAATCCTTACTACAAGCATCGCTAGTATTTTGCTTTAAACACAATGTGTCGATCAAAGATTTTGTTGATGATACTCATGACTTAGGTCACAGAGCCAATAGGATAGGTATTCCACTTGAAAACCTATCTAGTTATGTTAAACGATTAGAAGATACTGTCCATAGCCTAGAAGAAGAAATAAAACAAAAAAGATTAGAAAAGGAAGAGGCGTTAGAAGATTATGATGATACATTAGAAT
>DATDNG010000624.1:0-5080 GCA_036518375.1 Nitrososphaeraceae archaeon
ATTTTGAATAATGATCCTGCATATTCCCAACAACAGTTATCATCACCATCGACACAGCCACCACCATTATCCAAACCTGTAAATCAACATGAGGTAAAAATAACGTCACCTGTTACTGGCAAACAACTGTCGGTGGGTAAAGATCTTGTAGTGTCTGGTATAACAGGTGATAATACTGATGGTACAGCAACATCTCATTGCCAGGTATCTGTTATTGCAAATAGCGTAAAACCATATCAACCAGCCACTGGAACTGGCCCAGGTGGAGCTGCAGATTATTCAAAGTGGAACTTTGTACTTACTTCTAAATATACCACTATAAAACCAGGACCATATAATAAAATTACAGCTAAATATGTCTGTAGTAATAATCCAAGTGTACCATCGTATTATAGTGTAAATGTTACTGGGGGAGCTATGACAACATCAGTAGATGCTTCCCATGTTGCTAGTCCAACATCAACTGCAATACGGGAGCTCCCAAAACAAAATAAGCCGATAATAACAACAAACAATCCTATTATTGGTGGGAATAGTACAATAACATCAACTTACCCAGGGTTGCACCCACCTGATCTAATTTATCTTGGCACAACTAAACTGCCTAGTCTTAGTCATAAGCATGGTGATATACCCGTGAATAAAGACGCCAACACTCCTATATCGGTTAGTAAGTCAACAAATCAGGGTACAAGTATAACTAGTATTAATACTAACTCAGAATTTAATCCAAATATTTTTCCGTTTGGGCCTTAAACTTGGATCTGTATAATGCTTTTAAGCCACATTTTTCTGTATGATCAACCAATCTAAGAAATTACATGTCTCCCAAGATCAGAAATGGAGATTCCTTTGAAATGGCCACAGAAGTATTAAAGAAGTTGGTGTTATGTTGGAGTTAACTCTTTTGACGACAAGGCTTTTGGTTATTATCTTTATCTATGTCATAGTGAAAACATGAAAGAAAATCTCTACAATAGTAGCAGAAACCACATTCTTGGCATAAGGGTTTTGATAGTGTTGGTAGAAATTCAGAATAGCAGTTAAAACACTTCATATACTCTTACATCTTCCTAGTAGCCACTAATCATACACTCTATTAAATTGTATGCTTGAACTTGGTTCGTAGGAATTTTTCGTTAATCTATTTAGGTTCTTATTTTCTAAACAGATCATCATATCAGCATTAAAGAACATTATTTATTCCTTCTTATTTTTCTTAAGCAACTTTTCCATTTCTTCTTCTTGCTGTCCTGCTGTTGCATGTATAGTTTCTAATTCGGTGCCTTTGGGTAATTTTTCGTTCTACCTGTAATGAAAGCACAAATTGAAGAGTCTTCTCAGGCTTTGTGGATGTTCTCGGAGTATTCTTCTTTTAACTTCGCATTCATCAAGTTCTCTATGACTGGTCAAACTATTCTTGACCTCTTCCACTACAATCATGTGTTTGCACATACGATTTGTCTCCTATCTTTTTACAATTATGACAACTAAATATACAAAATATCCAAATTTATAAGATTTAATCAATTAAATGAAAAAATTATTGTTAGGTTTGTAGCGTCATCATCCGCCTTGAACATTTACTATGCCAACTTTATTCAATTCAGATCCTATTCCATAGCCTACAAGTGCTACACCAGTCCCTAGAACAGCCATCTCAATTCCACCTCTAACCCAATTTTTCTTTGCCATACGCGATTTTATTGCACCTACTATAAACGAAGATGTTAAGCTTAATCCTATTGCTATCCCAATCGCTGTACTAGATGACATAAATCCAGCTTTAACAACAAAGTACGGTAGAATTGGAAGAATGCCACCCAGAAGAAATGCTCCGAACATAACCAATGCACCTTTTAATGGACTCCCTACAATTTCTAAATTAAGTCCCAATTCTTCAGTTAACATTGTCTTGAGCCAAACATTTTTGTCGGATGTTATCTTGTTAACAACTCTTCTAAGATCATCCCCGCGAAATCCTTTAGCCATGTATATGTCTTCTATTTCTTGCCTTTCTCTTTCTGGAACATTCTCTATCTCGTATTGCTCTCTTTTAATTTCTGATTGTAGTATCTCTCTTTGGGATTTTACGGCAAGATAGTTTTGAACTGCCATTGCTTTAGCACCTGTAAACATTCCAATTAATGCCGCAAGAATAACAATGTCAGCGGCAACCGCAGCACCACCAACGCCTGATACAATTCCCAAGGATGTATTTATTCCGTCACCAAATCCAAATACTAAATCTCGTATATGGCTGCTTTCTTTGATGTGGGGTTCTATGTGCGTTTTAGATTGAGTGTCCAATGGATATCACGTCTAAAGGATTTTTAAACAAACCACTTATATAACCTACCACAGCCGATTTAACATCTTTTACTAGAACGAAAGTCTCTTCAACTCCCCAGAAACATTCGGCTTAAGGTTAGATGCCTTTGAATAACTGACTAGGTTAGAGACAAAATGTGTAGGGATAATATACTGCTAATGTGCTGCTAACGGATGAAAAACTGACCAAACTATTGCATTATACGTCTTGTGTTATTCATTCACTTCTGTCGTTTATGACCTGTACTCTGGAGAACGGTTTGGCAAGAACAGGTGTCAGCATGGTTTTGTTATAAAACAAATACTTGCCGCAACTGAATATAACCTGATATCTATCTGTTAATACCAACAGACAGGTAACAATGAGGGATATCGAAGACGATGACTTTACTACCTATCATAAAGACCCCCTGTGTGCAACCTACTATGTTTTAACATGTAAATGGCTAATATTACAACACCCTACTCAGATCCTACTCTAGCCCTACTCCCTGTTTACATCCATTTAAGTTAAATCATTCGTAAAGTTATGGTTAACAATCGGGTTTTAAAACGGTTACCAAGATGGTAACCATGGTTAACAATTGGTTAACCATGCAAGTCTTGTATGTTACAGCCATATGAAAGGCTCTTAGGAAGATTATAGTAGAAGATTCTTATAGACCTTACAAACAGTATTTTTATTGGTTTGCATACACATCTGTCATCGGGCGTGGAAGCAACAGGAGACAATATATTGTAACTTACTATGTCAGCTATGGCAGTTACCTGCAGCAAAAGATGTCTATTAATTTCCAGCTATGCTTAAATATTAACTACATAACGCAGACTATATTGAAACATGCAATTATGATTATGGTTGTCGATGTAACTATGATGATTTTCCTTCAAATGGATTCTATAGATAAAGCCTTGTTCATCTCATATTAGGCACGTATTTGCCAATACGCTTCCAAATAAAGGAATCATGAGTACTCTCACTATCTTTTACAGCCCAAAAATCATAATCTCCATACTTCCTATCTCCGAACTGGTTTAAAGTTGTGTTGCCTGTGATTCCATTATAGGAATCAGCTATCTTCACTATTGTATTTTTCAAGTAATTAATATCATGTGTAGCTTTAGTATTATTTTCAGCTAGGGCTGCTACCCATAATATATCATAGGCAACGCTTGCGTAAGATCGGGGCGTTCTTTCTATCTGTTCGTGGATCTGGGCTTCGACATGTTTGAGCCTTTTGTCATTATCATTTTCAACTGCGTAAATTGGAGTTGGAAAACCTGTTTTTACTGCGAACGCTGCAGCTTCAGTATTTCTTATAAGCTTGTTGTTTAGCGTAGAACCATCACTGCCATACCATCTTACCTTTGAAAGGGCAGGATGGTTCTGCGCTTGAATGAAAATGGGTGCAATTTCATCTAATCCTACAAAGTATACTCCAAACTTATCTGTGCCATATTGGGATATAGCTTGATTTACCTTTGAGTCCAAGGCTTTCAAATCTTGGTCCCAAACAATAAAATTTATTCTATTAAGGCTAGCTGAAAAATCACCAGTATTTGGTATATATCCAACTCCATCAGCAACTCTGCCGCCTATCTCTTGGAAACTGTGCTTTGTTGCTTTAACCAAGTCGTTTCCATAAACATCAGTCCTCCAAAATGGTACTACTACCCTTATTCCATCGTTCCACATCAGTTTTGATATTGCTTGTGCTTGGTGGCTGTCATCTGGGACAAATCTGAAAAGGTTATCGCCGGCTATTGCTAAAGATGGAGCAGTACTCGATGGACTAATTAATACTATTCCATTTTTATCAGCATAGTCTTTTACTCCTTGGACTGCTGCGCTTGTTGCAGGGCCAATGACTATCTTTATACCATTTGCTGCTAAATGCTTAAGCCTTTCTAAGCTAATTGATGGATTTGATTGTGTGTCTTCTATAACCAGCTCAATACCAATATTTGAATGGGTCCTAAAGAGATATTCGTTGATATCTTTAGTTGCAATCTTTAACGCTGCCCCTTCTGATTCACCCAAAGAAGATGATATACCTGTTATAGGAATCAGAGCGCCTATTGTCACTGTTTGCTGCTTAAAAGCAGTGGCTGGAGCTGGTGGTATTACCTCAGAACTTGGATTAGAGAACAGGAAAAATGAGGATAACGATGGGGATGAATATAAAGAGAAATAAACTCCAATCGCTACAGCAATAACTACTATAGCGGCTATGACGGTAAGTCCTGTGTAATTAATTCTTTTATGGTTTTTTTCCTCTGACTTATGCTTGTCAGTATAGCCGCCCCTTGGGGCAATTATTGATGTCTCTATTTGTTCTGCTGTACTACGCTCATCACTTGGCTGACTATGTGTTAGCAGAAATTTCACATACTCCGAGCACTACTACGATGGAATCATCTTAGGAGTATTCGAGGGGAAAATTCTACATTACCTTGCAAATGATATCATTTTTGATATCATAACAACCATCGTCTTCTATGATATTGTCGCATATGTTGCATATGTTGTATAGGAGATTTCAACTCCTAAAAATACTTGATAGTATTATTAATTCAAATTTCAGTTAGAAGTTGTGATCTCATATGCAACATATGCAACCCCTGCAACTTTCCATCTCTATGTAATATTGCAGTATGTGTCGCAAGAATTTGAAGATTATCTTTTCATAACTGCTCGTAAATATGCGAAGCCATAACATTTTCCACATACTAGTTTAAAGTCAGCTTG
>DATDNG010000625.1:0-5197 GCA_036518375.1 Nitrososphaeraceae archaeon
CCTCTACGTTATGTAGAGTTACATGCTCTTGTCTCATATATACACACATATAAAAATGGAATTATATAAAGAGAGGGTGGAATAATGCTGTACCCTTACATGTACGCGCATCCCATTTTGAAGCACAAGCCCTTGAGAAAGCTAAAGCCTCAGTAAAGAATGAAATTGATGAACCCGGGCAGCTTTACGCAATTGATGCTGTGATACCATATTCGTAAAGTGGCCGCAGCTTTACGATTTGACGGCGTAAAGAGCGTAGGTCACACACATAGGCTTTAAATTATAGACCGTAAAGTCATCATCGCCATCGATGTCTTTTTCATTTTAAATGACGTACGCATCTTTCAGTTTTGGCTTTTGTCCATCCATATTTTAATTTCTGAGTATTGGATATAACGTATATATGCTGTATTGCCTGAAAAGAACCTAATTTATTATTCTTTTTATAATAGCAACCGTTTACCTTGCATCCTCGTTAAGGGTGCTCGAAGCCTTACTACAAAACCTTAAGTATTTAATAATCGAAATTTAATACAATGCATTATGATGACAGTGATGAATTAGCATATCTGTGGACAAAGATAAAATTTGTTCAAAAATACATGAATAAAAATAAAAATTCTACCATAGATGATGCTGAAAGAGAGTTTCAAAGTTTAATTGAAGGTCTTATGGATAGCAGAATTGAACAAGCAAACAAAATCTTAAATGCTAAGCATTCCTTAAATGAATAAGACATGCTGTCCATGAATAAAACATGGAGAGGGCCACTATCTTTATAGATTCTGTGTTGTAAGAGACTGGTGTCATTTTTTAGAAAAATAGAAACCCTTATAGAGTAAGATATGTATACTACAGGTATGGTTAGTAGTACCGCTACAACAGACAGAACCAGGAAAATAGCAATTACTCTCCCTAAATCAGTTTTACAAAAGATCGATAATGAGCGTGGTGATGTTCCACGAAGTAGATATATTCTGAGAGCAGTAGAAAGTTATCTTCATGTCAAGAAAGGAAGCAGAAGCAAAAGCTAGCATTGATGTCACCTCTGCTGACCTTATTTCACTAGCAATTACAGCTATTTTTGGTTCATTGTAAGATCATGGAATAGAAATTGTATATTTATAAATAAGGTTAAAGGTGGTTTTTAAAAATTTTAGTTGCTATTATATGAATTGTGGCATTTAAGCACAAGTATATAGCGATAGCTATATGCATTAACCCTGATGCTCATCTGTAAACGCAGCCAGCTAATAATGAATCAAGACTAGTAGAGCAGCTCAAATTGATGAGGAACAGTTTTTATGAGCTACAAAGGAAAAAATTCACTGTATTTCAGAGAAATTGGACAAAGATGATTGAATTCGTTGCATACATTTTTCTATTGTGCAATCAAAATCATACATAAAAATGAGTTTACTGAATGAATTCATGAATTCTGCATTAATTATTACTGCTTGCATAGTAGAAGATTGCTATGATTATCACCTACCGCTCAAGGAAATCATAATATTTTGTTAATAAAATTATGATTGTCTTTGTTAATTTTAATGTGGCTCAACTAGATTCCGCAAATTTTCAGATATGATTTGGCTTAGATCAACCTTAGCGAATTCAGTAGGAATAGAATTTGTCGCAATTATGTCTTCTATTCCAGCTGCTTTGATTCTTTGTATTGCATCACCAACCAATAACGCGTGGGTGCATAATGCATAGACCTTGCCGCATTCATTTTTCTTTAGAGCCTTACAGGCGTTAACTATGCTATCCCCACTGCTTATCATGTCATCAATGAGTAGTATATCTCTGTCCATAATACTTGAATCTAGTCTTTCATCAATGTGTACTTCACCTGTGTCTCTGTTACGAGATTTCTTTAGAGCCATCAGATCAACTTTCAGAATTTTGGCAAATTCTCTTGCTCGTGCTATTCCGCCAGAATCTGGTGAGACAACAATGGGCTTGGTAAGTTTCATCTGATTTGCAGCGTAATTTGCCAAAATTGGAATGGAAGAAATATTATGAACATTGATTGTAAAGTGTGATAATGCAATAGAGCTGTGTATGTCCACCGTTATCACTTGCTTTGTTCCAACAGCTTCCAGTAGTTTAGCTACTAATGCTATGCTGATAACTTCTCCTTCCAAAAATACTTTATCTTGGCGAGCATAAGCCATATATGGAATAACGGTATAAACATTCACCGCTTTGCAGTCGGTACAATTCTTTATCATCATTAATGCCTGTAGCAGATGTCGATCTGTTGGAGGATATGTAGATTGTACTATGATGCAGCATTTTTTCCCTGATTTTCTTATTTTGATTTTGCTTTCACCGTCTGTAAATATACGAACATCTACTGGAATGAGTTCTGCATCTAAATCTCTAGCAATTCTTGTAGCAAGATCAGTAGATGATGGTCCTGCTATGATTGAGATTTCTCCTTTCAAATTGTAGCTAGGTTCATGAGTTAATATCATTCTTAAAAACGTTGACACGTGGAGAGGATTGGACTCATGATAGTATGATATAACGTCGACTACAATGATATTTCATCAAATGCCATTTCTTGTTGGGTCTTGTTTTTTACCAGATTTGCTGTAGTAATATTCGCAACCTGATAAATAACATATATTCTAGACTACAATATTAGTAAATCCACACTTTTTCTAATAGTTGAGAGATGCCTCTTCGATAGGTTCCTTGACCCCCATCGCGCGAATTGTCTGCTCAAAGTACCTTTTTCCTTCAGACACAAATATTCGCAATCTGCCAGTACCAGTTTTCTTTAATATTCTATTAAATGCCAAATATTTCCTAACATCCTTTGCTATAATTGTTGCAGGATCTACAAATTTTACAGTAGGCAGTAAATTACTGAGATATCTTTTTACAAATGGGAGGTGAGTACTTGATAGAGTAATGACATCTATTTTGCTGTCCAATTCATTTCCTAACACACGTGATATTATGTCATAGGTTCTGCGTTCATTTGTTATGTATGTACCATTTTCCACTAGTTCTATTATCGGTGAAGCATTAAATTTAGTTACAAGGATATTCTGAGGTATTTCCCTTCTGATCTGGTCCTCGAGGCCTTTGCTCATTATAGTTCCTTGTGTTGCCATAATTCCAATATGTTTTTTCTTTGTTAGTCTACAAGCCATTTTAAGAGGAGGTCGAACACCTAGTAATGGTATATTTGCAATTCTTTTGACTTCATCTAGGACTTGAATGGATGGTGTATTTGAAGCAATTATGATCAGTTTGGGTTTGAATCTTGCTAAATATTTTACAGTATTTACAATAATTTCACGTAACTCTGCATGTGATTTATTTCCATAAGGGAAATGTGCTTTATCTGCAAAATATAAAAGGTTTTCATGAGGTATTTCTTTCTTTAATTCCCGAATAATTGATAATGAACCTACGCCAGAATCAAACACCGAGACAGGGTTATTCATAATAGCTATGATTTTATTACGTAGTATAAATGTAAACAGATCACATCCATATTTGTCATCTTGTAGAGAGGGAATTTTGCAATGGAATTATACGTTAAATCATGTTTCAAGTGGGATCTGATGATCTCTTAGCCATATATATAGTGGGATAAGAGGATGATGAAATGATAAAGACTTTTCATCCTTTTTGTTGTAACCTATCATGACCATTCTTCCTACTAGCTCTTCCTGTATATCGTGAATTAACTCAGAATCTTTGAAAGGTCCATATATCTGGAAATGATATTCTTGTTTATGATAAGACACATGCTGTGCGAAGCAATCTGATAGTATTACCGGATCATTAGATATTCGTGTCTCATTAACGACGTCGTTCCTATTTTCAACAGCAATTTGCAACCCTCTATTGATGTATTTGTTACGGGTAAATTCTGAATTCATCCTTGTTTTAGGGCTGTTATCATACGTTTCGATATCTTTTGACATATTGGCTACTGTGCGGTCTGCAAGATCAATTACATATTTTAGCTCGCTTTCTCCATTAATTTTGCTCTTTTTGCCATAAAGATAAAAAATGCATGTTAATTCATTATTTTTAATAAATGGAAAATTTTGCCGACCATTTATAAATTCGACAATGCGTTTTGAAATATCCTCTGGGAGGATCATTCCCATATATGAGTCGACAACTACGCTCATATGTACAACTATCGTTAACTTATCAATTATATGAACAGCACGTTTATACTAGGATAGTTGACAAAATAGTGAAAATATATGGCATCAACAGTAGATACTACTAAAACTATTTACGTTATATTGCATGGCAAGAAAGATCTTTTTGAGCAAGTAAAAGCAAAACTTGTCTTAAAAGGGTTTGAAAAAGAGAAGATGCAGAATGCACATCTTGACAAGGCAGGAAATCCAGGTGAGTACGTCGCAATGATTTGGCCTCCAATGGCTCCAAAAGAAATCCTTGTCAATGAGATCATAGAATTATCCAGTGAAGGCAGAAAAAATGGAGAACGTGGTGAAAATAGAGGTATGGGAGCATGGGAGAATGTGGGACAGAAGGAGCTATATCGAATTCCTCTAAAGTAGTACTTGCTTAAATCCTCAAAAATACAGTGTTCGAGATAATAATATAGGCACAATCAAACGAACTATGTTTTAATATTTTTTCTGTTCTTATAATTTTCAATTGATCTATTGTCATAGAAAAAGACTTATTCTAGTATGTACTACTGCCATATGTTACTAGATAGTAGAAAATAATTGACGTTACTGATCGATAGTATCTTATAATGATAAGTGTTTTCTATATGTAATAAAGTAAAATAATAATCGGAGTTCTTATAAAATTATATTTTTATTTGGTGACAATGAATACAAGAGTGCCATCAACACTGTTTGCAGTAATTGCTATTGCCGCAGCAGTAACCTTTCTATCAGTAAATGTTGATTTAGCAATGGGTGCCAAACATAACGATGTAAAGATCCTTTACACTAACCCTGATTCAAACAATAATATGATAAGCTCTAATCCAGTCTCCAACAGCAATTATACCAACCCAAGCTCCAGCTATAACACCAACCCAAGCTCCAGCTATAACACCAACCCAAGCTCCAGCTATAACACCAACCCAAGCTCCAGCTATAACACCAACCCAAGCTCCAGCTATAACACCAATTCTAATCCAGTCTCCAACAGCAATTATACCAACCCAAGCTCC
>DATDNG010000626.1:0-5233 GCA_036518375.1 Nitrososphaeraceae archaeon
CTAGGATTAGTGACCTGCTCACCTAGCCATAGAACAAATTTCTTTAATGTCATCTCTGGAGTGGAAAAGGTTAGTGAGTGAGTAGACATGTATTCTTCACTTGCAGCTCTACCGTTGAACGCCTTCATCGTTAGAAGCAATATGCTGCGATGCATATTTTAATTATTGCGACTTGCCACATCTGCTGCAAAACTTTGATTTCTTTGGAATTGCAACTCCACAACTAGTGCAATTTTTTGTAATATGAGTTTCTTCGCCTTTGATTTTAGAGGTTTGCCTTGTGTCTGGATTTGATGTGGTGTCTAGATTCTGTCGCTGCAACTGCTGTGGTTTGGGTAGCGTATATTCCTCTATTCCCGTAGATTTACTCACAACACCACCGATTTCGAAATCATTTTTACTAGGAACCCTATCCTGTCCACTTTTGTTTGTTGATTTCTTTTCAATAGCAGATTTTATTTCAAAGATTACTTGTATAGCAAGGAAATTCATTGTAGACATCGCAACTAGATAATTGCCTATTGAAACAAAGAATTCCCTTTCGTTAACTTTTCCTTGTTTATATAATTGGTTTGAATCAATAAATGACTCGTACTCCTCTTGAATGCTATTAATCATCTGCTTCAATTTCTCCATCGAACCTCCAAGATTGTCTAGGCCAGAAGACATTGTTAGAGAATATGTATGCATCAATTTAATAAAAACGTGACATTGTTAGAGAATATGTGTCACTCAACCAAGCTGCAAATACATGGCCTATCTATATTTTTATTAACTTGAATCGAATTACTATTATACAAATAGAATATCAAAGTTATAGATGTTTATTTGATGTATCATGCAATTATGAAGGCTCAAATAACATATTAATAGCGTCACGCTCAAGTTGAGCTCGACATGATTACGGAGGGGTAGTCCAGACTGGTTAGGATACCTGCCTTACACGCAGGTGGTCATGGGTTCAAATCCCATTCCCTCCATGTTAGTCATGGATATATGCACACACTTTTTATAGAGAAAAACAAGGATTACAAAGTAGGATCTCTGGCAAGTATGGATAAAAGTTGCTTCCGCTACTTTTATCGCCGCTACTTTTTTGTGTAAACTTGATGGCATTTGTAAGTAGGTTTGATATAACGAGTCATGTGATAAACATTTCAAAAGGGATTCTTAAACGATATGTAAATCGAAAAATTAACTCTTCCAAATAAATGACTCCGTATATCCGAACCTTTAAGCTAAAAACTTTTAATGCGCCTTGCTTATACTACTGTAAAAAAGAATGCTCAAAACTGTATTAAGATTTGATAATGGAACTATAATAATAACAGGAGGCATTCCTCACATACCTTTTGCTACAATCGATCCAAGGACAAATCATCTAAGAGCACAGGCTCTGCATTACCAAAATATTATAGAATATCTAAAACAAAGCGAAATCGAATATGACGATAACAACGTTTTAGATCTAATACCTTCTCCTAACATTAATAATAATAATAATAGCCGTCTTCTAACTCTAAGAGATTATCAACAAAAAGCTCTTGACAGATGGGTTAAAGCCGGCAGGAGAGGGTGTGTAGTATTGCCAACAGGTTCCGGGAAGACGGTTATTGGTGTGAAGGCAATAGAAACGGTAAATGCTGCTTCTCTTATCATAGTACCAACAATTGATCTGATGGACCAGTGGACTTCTGTTCTATCAAAATATTTTACAAATGTTAAGGTAGGAAATCTAGGCGGGGGATCAGATGATATTCAGGCAATTACTGTATCTACATACGATTCTGCATATATACGAGCAGCAAGCCTTGGTAACAAATTTGCTTTAATTATATTTGATGAATTACACCATTTGGCTGCACCAGGGTATAGATCGATAGCAGAACAGTTTGCCTCCCCATTTAGGTTAGGGTTAACAGCTACAATTGAAAGAGAAGATGAGATGCATAAGGAATTTCCAAGGCTTGTTGGTGGAATAGTATTTGAAGTACACAGTATTGACCTTGCCAAAGCTAAGCATCTTGCTTCCTACGAAATTGAAAGAAGATTAGTAGATATGACACCAGAAGAATATGAAGAATACAAAAACAACTTTAGTATTTATCAAACATGCTTGCTAAGTATGGGATTAAAGATGAATCGACCGGGTGCATTTCGTAGGCTAATAATGATGTCTGGAAGGAGTGGGACCGCAAGACAGGCAATACTAGCTAGAAACAAGGCGATGGATATAGCATTAAATAGCAGGTCCAAAATTGAGGAATTAAAGAAAATCCTTTCACAAAACAGGGGTATAAAGACAATAATATTTACCCAGCATAACAAGTTAGTACATGATATATCAGATAGATTTCTTATACCTTTTATAACTTACAAATCTAGCAAGGAAGAAAGACAGGACGCTTTAAATGGCTTTAGAGATGGAAGGTACAACGCCATAGTTACGTCCAAGGTCTTAGATGAAGGTGTGGACGTTCCAGATGCACAATTAGGCATAATTGTTAGTGGAACTGGAAGTAGTAGAGAGTTTATTCAAAGACTTGGTAGGCTGCTAAGACCGAAATTAGACTCAAATATAAAAGCCAAATTTATTGAAATAGTGTCTTCTGGTACAAGAGAAATGGGAACAAGCGCTAAAAGAAAAAGGTCCTTTAAAATGTTAGACAAAGAAGCAGACCGATGATTTATTTCTATTATAGTAAATAGGTTATTGATATAATTTGATCTAGTAATACACTTAAAGAAAATTACAATTAATGTCATGGTTCAAATTACCTTCTAAGTTACGTCCAAAAAATAATTTGACTGGCATGTAGCCATAAGAAAACACCCTTTAGAAGACCTATATACAAGGCAAGCAGGCTGCATAAAACTAATGCTAATCATGAACGTAGACCGGAGCATTACATAACGCAGAATTCTATTAGATGGATATCTGTGCGTACTCTATAGCTTCAATGAATCTAACCTAATGTCTTAACCAGATTTTAGTGCTGATTTAAGTAAATGAAAAATCACGTTGATAATACGATAACAGAATTTAGTTATATGTTGGGAGTATTGCTAAATAAATGATTACGACTAAACATCCGCATACATAGAAAATTCATGAGGATGAGGTCTTATTGCAACTTCGTTGTGGTCTTTGGCCTCATGCTCAATTATCCTATCAATAGTATCGTCGCTAAATATTTCCTTCAAGAAGATCTTGTCACTCTTTAGTTCCTCATAAGCTTCTCTTAAACTTGCTGGCAGCTGCCTTATGCCCAGATCTCTCCTGCGGCTTGAAGTCATCTTAAAGATATCTTCATTAACAGGATCACCAATTGCCTTTTTATTTTTAATTCCGTCTAGCCCAGCTGCAACTATTGCAGAGAACGCAAGATATGGGTTGCAAGATGGATCGGGAGCTCGGAACTCGATTCTCTTCAGATTGGCAAATTCTGGACCTTTGAAATGAGCAGGAATTCTTATTATTGCTGATCTGTTGCCTGTGCTCCATGCAATATACACTGGAGCCTCGTAGCCAGGTACGAGCCTTCTGTATGAGTTAGTAGTTGGAGCGACTATGGCTGCCAGAGCATATGCATGATCTATTATACCTCCACCAAAATAGCGAGCAATCTCTGATATCTCGGCATATTTGTCGCTAGCATCAAAAAACAAGTTTTTGCCATGGTTCCATAAACTAATGTTTACATGCATGCCTGAACCGTTGTCAAGAGCAATCGGTTTGGGCATCATTGTGGCAATCATGTTGTGTTTTTTTGCAATGTTCTTTACGATATACTTGTAACTCTGTACCGAGTCGGCTGCATTAACCAGTGTGTCGTACTTGATATCAATTTCGCATTGACCGGCTGTCGCCACCTCGTGGTGATGGGTGTCACAGACAATGCCAAAGTTATTGCTTAAAACGTCTACACATTCATTGCGATAATCCATAAGAGTGTCACCGGGTGCGCTTGGAAGATATCCTTCTTTTAATCTCAAAGCATAGCCCACGCTATCAGTAGACCATGGTGCTTCCCTAGATGTTATCTTATAGGTTTGACTTTGATAGGGCGTCATAGTGTTAACTTCGAGCTTGTCGAAAACAAAAAATTCTATCTCAGGTCCCCAATATGACGCGTCATAACCTTGTTCACTAATATATTTTGAAGCTCTTGTCGCAATTCCCCGAGGATCACGAGGAAATGAATCTCTATTAGAACCTCCACTTAAAACATCACAAATCAATCGTGCAGTATGATCTTTCTCAATCCACGGGACGATAGCATATGTAGAGGGGTCTGGCTTGATAATTAAATCTGATTCGTGGATTTCTGTAAAACCGCGAATTGAAGATCCATCGAGTTTGGGTAGCCCAGCGTCAAAATCCTCCTTACGAAACATATTAGCTGCCATAGTAGTGTGATGGAACCTTCCAGTGAGACCAGTAAATTGCAGATCAAGAAACTTGATTTGATCATTCTTTAACTTTTGTATAATTTCATCTGCATTAAATACTAGTGGTTCGATTTTACCATCAATGACTTTATAAGGCAACTAAACTATCTGTTACATAGGGTCCTACGTCTATAATTTAAGCTTTCAGCGAGGAATGTATGAAGAAAAGAAATAATGTTAGAAGAGCGTGAAATAACAAAGTGGTTACAACAATAAGAAAAGGGAGTGAAGAAGCAGAAATCAGCAAAGCAGAGTCGTTAGCACTCAAAGAGATATACAACCTATTATTAAAAGAGGTCCAAATACCAACACTTCAATCTATACCTCTTGATACTTATCAAAATATTGCCCTAATTCTAGAAAATCTCAAAGGACAACGACATGAAGGAATAAAAGAAAAGATTCGAGAAAGAACAGTGGCCATGATATGTACCTCTGTCGAGATTCTCCTTGAAATTCGTCATCATAAGATTTTAGATCAGCAGCATGCTAGTTCAACGATTGTAACCGGATTTGAATATTCAAAATTTACTGATGAGGAAAAATATATTTTAGATGGGCAAAAAGAATCTGATAGACGGAGAATGGCAGTACTTGCTGCAACTTTGGGGGGCAGGCCTAAAATACTTGAATCAATTTCAGCAAAAATTCGCTCAAAACGGATCGTCGTGAGATTTATCAGACCAATGGAACGATTTATAGGTGTAGATATGACAAAGTACGGGCCCTTTATGAAGGAAGATGTCGCTGTGCTTCCATATGAAAATGCGCGATCATTTAT
>DATDNG010000627.1:0-2270 GCA_036518375.1 Nitrososphaeraceae archaeon
GCAGCTGCCATAGTTGTTAATGCAATAGTCATATAGATCCTCTTATATTCTGCCTGCTTAAAAGTAATATGTTATTGACTTGGAATCTATTACGAGAGAAGAGAAAATTCGCTTACAAATCTAACGAATGAAGACTTGGAAGATATGAACATTACTACCCATACATAGGCGATAGAAATTCGCAAACTTGCCGAGACCCTTTTGGCATTGCATGGCGGAGTAGATAAGATTTCGCAGATCAAAGTTTTTGAAAATGAGAGATAATGGAAAATCAACAGCAGCAACAAAGTAATGGCAATAACAATAACAACAAACCTCGTAAATATTTTATTTTGAGATTTTGATGTCACAGTAAAAGGGTATATGAACTCACTATGTAGACTTCTTCTTTCTGCCTTTTTGAACCTGAATTCTGATCTATTGAAAGAATGAAAAGATATTCTATGCCTTTACCTACAGCAATTGACAGGTTCGCTAGTCCTTATACATAGCATTCTTTAGGATCAAAAAGGAAAGAATCCCAGCAGCTGCAGCGATCAGAAGGCTAACCCAAAGGAGTAATATTCTGGTGGAAATACGTGACTTTTCGACCATTATTTATTATTCATAGTAAGTAGATATGTCTTCAAACATTGAAGGTTATCCATATTTGTAAGATAATGATGTGATTACTTTACACTATTGTAAAAAATTTAGTGTTAACCATTTGTTAACCATGGTTAACCATTTGTTAACATGCCCAAATGCCATGAAATAATAATAGTAACATTATACTACAACAATTTGGTGGAGAGTTCCTCTAGTCTACTGAAAAGGGGAATTTTAATTTTAATTCTAATTCAAGCAGAAAAACACCACTTGTGGCATATAGAATAGCACCAAAGCTTTATCCTCTATGAAGATATCGCATACAGGTTTTCGAGTCGTGGCTAATCCACAAGCCGACCGTGGCCGAGCTTGCAAAGTTTAGCCTGTCATATTTCGAAATCTGTCATAAGCAAGCTCAGGCGATAGCAGAACAACAAAAAATAGCAGGTCAAAGAATCCCTATCAGAGGTCGATGGTACCCTGTATACGGGCCAGGCCCCGAAGGGGAAATATAATGGGAGGACCATCATAGGCAAACGACCCATCAAGAATGCGAAAGACAGTAAAAATGCTAAGATTTTGCTGCAAATCCTGAAATCATTATAGACGACTATCCTAAAGAACAAAATATTGGTAGAAACACAAATGGAATACTAGCGGTAGAAAAACAAGACGTTCGCTCAGAAACGGATGGCGTCATAAGTTTGATCTTTCGTTATCAAGATGTGGCAGGAATGCCCGTAGGATTAGGAAAATCAGTGAGATTTGCTAATGTGAACGAAGTAATGTTTGCATTAGGGATACCAGAAATGGCTTATCCAATTCCTGCTGGAATAATAGAAATGAGCAATGGCCTACAGATCCCTCTTTACCTTGATTTATCCTACCCAGTAGGACATGATACTGCAATGTTAATGCCACCGGAATTTCAGGTAATTCAAAAACTTCTTATCTTCTCTTTCTTTTACAATCTACCTACCAAAAACTCAAAGAATATGGAGAAGATTTCGCATTAATAATCTTCAATACAAAAGAGGAAGAATACTATGTATGGCTATGCGCATTACTGACTATATGATTTAATCTTTATGTCGGTCACCGCGTTATCGAATAATTAGAATGGAACACATACAGCCAGCGCCTATGTCACTATACTTGTTACGCCTTATAGGCTTGAGTTTCGTGATGGGATGGAGATGATGGTATATATTCAATTATAATCCAGCCTTTTGTTTTGTAGCTTACTTCGTTATTCATGGAAGGGCTCCACCCATGAAAGTTTGGAAAGCCTGATACAACCAGATGTATATGTTGGGATGGCAACTGCATATCCATTTCTGTGTAATCTCCTTTAGTGTAGAATGCAGCCAGCAAGATGACTATTAGTATGACTGCTGTAGGTATTGTACTAAAGACAATGGCTCTTTTTATTAAAGTCATAGTTATATGGTAAAATATTTGCTCTCTACTAATTTATACATAGTGGATAGAACAGTACAAAGAAAAACCTATACAGCAAGCTTGCCTATATGATACAACTAGTATAAATAATTTAGGGATAAGCCTAGCTATAGCAAATTCTTCCAAACATCCAATGCCGTTAAACATAAAACAAAAAGCTTAATATTTGGTCCTTAGCTAGAGCCTTGACAAACTAGTTATTCTTATTGAAAGAAGTTATT
>DATDNG010000628.1:0-13097 GCA_036518375.1 Nitrososphaeraceae archaeon
ATTCAACGGGGGGACAATCGATAGCGCAACTAAAATGGTCAAGCATTTAATGGGCAATGAGTTACTCAAATTTGAAGGTTTCCACTTCCATTTGGGATCGCAGATTACAGAATTTTCATGCTATACACATGCGGTCGACAAAATAGATGCATTTATAACAAAGATGAAAAAAGAATATCCGAACTTTCAAGTCAATACATTTGACATTGGAGGTGGAACTCCTGTATTCTACAATGAGCCTGTGCCTACTCCTGCACAAATGGCTGAAAATCACATAGGTAGATTGAACCAACTTGCAGAGACTCATGGCAAATTTGAGTTGATAATAGAGAGTGGACGTTTTCTTGTAGCCGAATCATCTATCCTTGTTTGCAGAATAGTAAATACAAAGGAATACAATGAACACAAAATTGTGATAGTTGATGGGGGTTATCATTTATTGTTAGATGCAGCATTATTGAAACAAGAATATCCACAGGAGATAGTCCCAATAGCTGATACTAAGAAGAGGACAACACATCTAATAGCTCCTAAGAATATACATTTGGCAGGTCGGCTATGCGATACATATGATTTATTTCCACTGTCTAAGATATCAAGTCTTAATGACTCACATGTAGGAAGGTATGTAACCTTCTATAATGTAGGAGCATACTCTGTTGTGTTCAATATGCCGTTCCATTGTCAAACTAAACCACCTGTTGTTATGAAGACTAGTAATGGAGATTTTAAATTGGTTAGAAAAGGAACATCATATGAGCAACTATTTATAGAAGAAGGTGGAGACATCGCATAAGGGCTCGTATATTTTATATTCAATTAGAGTTATGTATTTAGATTAAGAGGGTTGGCTATAGGCATATGACTCATCCTACTTCGTCATCTCCCTATGAAAATCGAATAAACGATGACAAGAAAATTAGAGCGCATCTATTCATCACTGGGAAGGTGCAAGGTGTCTATTTTAGACAGAATACACGGATAGTCTCTTCTAGACACGGGGTAACAGGTTGCGTACGTAACCTAATGGATGGACGGGTAGAAGTAATTTTAGAGGGGAATGAAACTGATGTTGGCGAAGTCATTGAATGGTGTCAAGTAGGCCCCGCAAAGGCCACTGTTGATGACGTTGATATAAAATACGAAAAATATACTGGTAAATTTCAGGAGTTTAAAGTTAACTATTAGTTCTTATTATACATTTTAATTTGCTTTTGATATGTGTAATTTAGTGTTTTAACAGGCATTGCACTGATTATACCCCATTACAACTCATTGAGGTTTACAAAGCCATCATAACAAAATCTCCAGAAGCATCTTTGGAATAATAGAATTATGGGTTGTTAGTAAATCGATTTGATAGTTATGAATCTTTCATATATACTGAAAATCAAGAAAAAATAGAAAGATTAAATGGAGAATGTTGATAAGAGACATGATTTAGTATTGGTTGCTATATGGGACTTTCAGTCTGGCAAAGCTGATATCATATGGCGATGTATTATTGCAGCTCATGTGGATAAACTACAAAAAGAGGGATGCTTAGAGTCTAACCCAAAATTATCCTTGTATGTAAGATCATGCAAATCAGAGCAAATCAGACAAATGACTACTAATTATGATTAAAGTATAATAATAATAATAATAATACTCAATCAAGATCTTCTGATAAATATTTTAGAACAGATATCAGAAAAGCTGAACCAAAATGACGGTTGAAGATCATTACATAAAATATGAATCGGCATTCAATACAAAAAATTCTATATGTTGAAAATATTTATTTATAAAACTATATCCTGATCTTTATACCATTCTTCTTTAGATATTCTTTGACTTTGTCAATACTTGACTTCTCATAATGGAAAATAGATGCTGCTAATGCAGCATCTACGTCTGTATTTTTAAAAACATCTAGCATATGTTCAGGGCGCCCACAGCCCCCTGATGCAATAATGGGGACACGGGATGTTAGACAGATAGCCTTATTCAATTTAATATCATATCCGTTTTCGGTTCCATCAGCGTCAATACTAGTAAGGAGAATTTCTCCTGCTCCAAGAGATTCTACTCTTTTAGCCCACTCTATTGCATCAATTCCTGTTCCTTCCTTACCACCATAAATTCGAACTTCAAACCAATATTTCTTTTTTTCATTATCGTTTTTAAAGAAATTTTTTCCGCCAATATTATAATTTCTTTTTGCATCTATTGCAACTACTATGCATTGCCTGCCAAAAATCGATGTTAATTTGATAATTAATAGTGGATCTTTTACAGCCGCTGTATTTATTGATACCTTGTCCGCACCACTAAGCAGAATATCCCTTGCATCTTCTAGTCTTTTGATTCCACCTCCTACAGTAAATGGAATATCGATAACATTGGCAACATTTCGAACAACATTCTTCATGGTTTCTCTTCCTTGCTGAGACGCAGTGATATCAAGAAAAATAAGTTCATCAGCACCCTGTTGACTATATTTCTCAGCAAATTCTACAGGATCCCCCGCATCTTTTACCTTTGCAAAATGCACACCCTTGACTACACGGCCATTGTCAACATCTAAACATGGAATGATCCTCTTTGCTAGTGGCATCTATTATACTAACACCTTTACTTTCTCTATACTGAGATTGCCATCATAAAGGGACTTTCCAAGGATGACAGAAGAGCATCCAATACTCCTAACTCTGATTACATCTTCCATGCTAGAAATTCCACCACTTGCTATTATTCTTACCCCAGGGAAGCTACTTGCATAAGACAAAGTTAAGATATCGGGTCCAGTTAAAGTTCCATCTCTATCTACACTTGTTAACAAAAACTCTCTAATGCCCATTGACATAAATAGGTTTATCGCTTCATCTATTCTTGGACCAGCAATCTCTCTCCATCCATTTATCATAATCTTACCATCATTCTGATCAATTGAGACTATGATTTTCTCACCTTTTTTCTTAGCAATATGTCTTATTGAGTCTGGTTCTTTGTAAGCCATGGTTCCCAGTACAACTCTAGCTGCATTTTTACTAAACATCTCATTTATCGCTTCAATTGATCTAATGCCACCAGCTACTTGAACAGGGATATTGACTGCCTCAATTAGCTTTGAAATAATTTCAATGTTGCTCTTATCGGTAGATAATGCTGCGTCAAGGTCAACAACATGTAATATATCGGCTCCTGCTATTTCCCACTTTTTTGCAATTTCAATAGGATTATTACTATATGTCACCTTATTGTCAGGATTGCCTTTACGAAGTCTGACAACATCTCCATCCATAATGTCTATTGCGGGTATTACTCTCATTTTTTCTTGGCACATACTCCTAGAAAATTTCTGATTATAGTTGCACCTACATTGCCTGATTTTTCAGGATGGAATTGGGTGCCAAAGATATTGTCTTTCTCAATTACTGCTGGAATAACAATATCATATTCTGATTTTGCGGCCACTATGCTTTTAATTTTTGGAGCTACATAATAAGAATGTACAAAATATACCCACGAACTATTTCTGATGCCTTCCAACAGTATAGTTTCTTTCTTAGATATTTCAAGATTATTCCAACCAATATGTGGAATCTTGACCTTTTTCTTGGGCAGCATCAATACATATCCATCAAGAACTTTAAGACCCTCTAACATTCCTTCTTCACTTTTATTAAATAACATCTCCATGCCTAGACAAATGCCTAGCATTGGCATAGAATCTTCGATAGCATTTATCAACAATTCTTTATTGGGCTGAACAGATTTTATAGCAGGATCAAAGTTGCCTACGCCTGGAAGAATTAATCCATCAAATTTGTCTAGATTCTTCATATCATGAATTATAAAAACACGTTGGGCACCATTTCTTTCTAAAGCTGCCTTTAAACTGAAGAGATTTCCTGCTCCATAGTCGAATATTGCTATCTTGGTCATCACATTGTTCCTTTTGTGCTAGGTACTTCTTTCCTTTTCTCATCGATACTGGAGGCCATCCTAAGAGATATTGCAAATGCCTTCATTGCAGACTCAATTTTATGATGATCATTATCTCCATATTCAATGACTATATGTGTACAAGCGTTCAAATTTTGTACAATTGAGCATACAAAGTGTTCAAGGTCTTCTCTTGGAATTCCTTCAATAACGTCTCTAGTTAATTTTAATTGTATATTGCAGAATTGGCGTTTTACAAGATCTATTGATACATATGCTAGGGATTCATCCATTGGAACTATTGCATATCCAAATCGAGTGATTCGCGATCTGTCACACAGTGCTCTGTCTATAGTTTGTGAAAGAACTATTGATATGTCTTCTATGAGGTGATGCGTAATACCGTCATTGGATTTGCCACTCAGGATAATATCAATCATGCTATGCTTACCAATAGCAGTAATAAGATGATCTATAAATGGAATATTTGTTTTGACTGCTGTTTTACCAGATCCATCAATATTTACCTCTACCGCAACTGAGGTCTCTTTGGTGATTCTTTCCATCTTTGCAGTTCTTCGTAGAGGACCAGAGGTGGCCAAGATAATCACAATTTTATCGATGCTTTATTTAATATGTTTGGTAGTTGATTAACGGTTTCAATTATTGCATCTGCACCATTCTCTTTGAATAGTCTGATGGTATCAGCAGGTTTAGTACTGCATCCATAGATGCCGAAAAAAGTGATTTTAACTCCCGTTTCCTCTTCAATTCTTCTTGACATCAATACATCTTCTGCTGAATCTCCAACATAAATCGCAGTTTTGGCATTCATATCACTCATAGCTTTTTTTATTGCATACGGGTTGGGCTTAGAATACTTTCGACTTTCATCTTCAAGATATATAGAGACATGTTGATTGAAAATATCAAATATGGACTTTAAGGAATGTTCTGCTGCCAGTTTACTTCTACCTGAAACTATGGCAATATTGCCATTGAATATCTCTGAGAGAGTATTTATTGCAGTTCTGGTGGCCACAAGCTTGTCATTTTCAATTAGCGGTTTTCCAAAATAATATTTTGGTTCAAGTCTATGCTTTTTCTTGAATAATTCTGGTCCATAGAATAGTTCATCGAAAACGGTTGCCACAATGCTCTGCCCAACAGGACCAGGGTAAGCCAGAAGTTCCTTAAGCTTCCCAAGAGAAGGCGAGGATAAGAGTCTTTCAACTGAAATAATACCGCTCGCATTGGTTTTAGTAGCTACGTTGTGAATAAATTTTCTTACTTGATTTACATTCCCATGGTAATCAGCCAATGCTGAAAGGATTATGACATAACTTGTATCGACGTCATTATTAAAACCTCCTGTACGTCTAAATTTTAGAATCATTTCTTCAGTTACTAAGCCATTAAAGGCAGATGTTCCTGTAATATGTTTAATAATAAAATCTACGGTTTTTTTAATAGCCAGATCGTATGACTTTCTTACATCTACAATGACGCCATCGATATCAAAAAGAGCGCAATCTACATTAAATGACTTGAATTTTCTATTTATGAAAACTCTTTTGCCTATTGATTTATACATTTTGTTTACATACTGCCCGTTCTATCGATTCAAGGAATTTGTCATTCATATTTTTAGTACCAATTGTGACTCTGATGCAGCCTATGCGGCCCTCAATGTCGCCAAATGCTTTAACAACTAACCTTTCTTTTTTCAATGATTTTAGAATTGCATTATATTTATTATGAGATTCAAAGAAAATGAAGTTAGCATTAGACTCAAAAGCCTTGATACCTTTGATTCTATTAATCTGGTCAAAAACTCTTTTTCTTTCGTCCTTAATCATTTTGACTGTCTTGTTGACATAATTGAATTGTGATAATGCTAGGCTTGCTATTGTTAATGATAGACTATTCAGAGGATAGGGAGACTGAATCTTAGATCTGAATATCTGTGCAAACCTCTCATTTGCTACAAAATAGCCTACTCTGGCTCCAGCCAATCCAAATGCTTTGGAAAGAGTACGCAATACAATGACATTATCATATTTGGTAGCAACTTGTATTAAGGAATAATCTGCAAACTCGACATAAGCCTCATCAAGTAAAATTAGCTTGTCTTTGAGCGAATCTATAATTTCTAATAATGGCTGCTTATCAAACTGATTGCCTGTTGGATTGTTTGGAGAACAAATGTATACAACGTCAGATCGTTTGGCACTCTTTAGAAATTCCATTTTGTCCAGAGCATTATTTTCTTTGCGGAGCGGCACTCTATCCACTGTCAAATCATGAAACTTGCAACGGTTTATAAAATAAGAAAATGTAGGGGTGAAAATAGTGACTCGCTGTCCCTTATCAATAATTGACAGAATTAATTCAATTATTTGATCTGACCCATTTCCTATTGCAATATATTTTTTACTAATACCCGTATATTTTGCAAGCTGCCTATAAAGCTCTTTGAATTGAGCTAACGGATATTCCCTCAGATCAGTATCTTTTGCTGCCTGTAAAGCAATTTCTAAAATGAATTTTTTCTTCAGCACATAGTTTTCATTTGCATCTAATTTGAGTGAGTCTTTATTTTTTTCGGATATATTATACGTATCAAATTTAGAAATTTTATCTAATTTCGTATAAACCCAATTTTTCATTTTTTGAATCTTTCCCTTATTGCTTCATAATGATTCATCAATCCTTCAGCCATTGAAATTTGTTTAACTACTGGTTCCACTTTCTTCAAACCTAGTTTGGTCGCTTGAACAGTATTTACAATCTTTACAAAATCAAGGACTGAAAGCGAAGCCCTTGATTTACTAAACCCTGACGTTGGCAGAACATGGTTAGAACCCAAACAATAATCACTGGCTGAAGATGGAGTATATTTTCCAATTAGCACCAAGCCCGCAGATGTTATATTCTTTGAAACGGTTCTTGCATTAGTTGCAATTATTTCTAAGTGTTCTGGGGCTAGTTCATTTATAAATTCTACTGCAGCAGATTCGTTTTTACATACTGCTATGAATCCATTTTCTTCTAAACTTCTCTTGACTATGTCAGCACGCTTGATAGCACTCTTTTCAAGAATAGATTGAAGCGTACTTGTCACCTGTACTGCAAATTCCATACTTGTTGTTACCAGGCCGCACAATGTATCGTAACTGTGTTCAGATTGTGAGATTAAATCAAAAGCAATTAGTTTTGGATCAGCTTTGGAATCTGCATATATTAGTAGTTCTGTAGGTCCAGCGATCATATCTATTGAAACCTTACTAGAAGCAAGAATTTTGGCGATCGTAACAAATATTCCTCCTGGTCCCACGATCTTGCTTACTTTGCTAATAGTAGGAGTTCCAAAAGCCAATGCCATAATTCCATGAGCACCACCTACCTTATAGAATTCATCTACATCACAAATATCTGCGGCAACAAGAGTTAGAGGATCAACTGTTCCATCTCTTAAGGGGGGCGATAATGCTACTACTCTCTTTACTCCAGCAACTTTTGCAGGGATGGCACACATTACCATACTACTTGGGTATCGTGCTTTTCCACCAGGAATATAGCATCCAACACTGGAAACTGGTCTAACGATACGTTGAACTCTTACTCCATGTGATGACATTACAATTCCATGAAGACGCTTCAAAAGTACCTTTTCACCCATGATTAATCGCTCCTTCATTATTTTGATAGAGTGAATTTGCTCTGTAGTAACGTTATTGTAAGCTTTCTTGATCTCTTCATCTGTGACTTTTAATGAATTTAATCGTACACCATCAAATTTTTCCGTATAATCAATAAGAGCAGAATCACCATATTTTGCTACGTCATCCATTATCGATTTCGTTTTTTGAAATAAGTCGTCAGAAATACTGCTAATAGAATTGCGTAATTTCGCAACATCCGATCTGGGGTCAATAATAACTATTGTCTTTATCAAGACTACTCATCGATATTTAAATCATCTAGTGGCAAAATCTGCCTTGTCTCCATTACAACTAGACCTTGCGCCATCTTTCTCATCATTGGAACTATTTTAATAAATTCGTTCTTGTCAATAACTGTATTGACTCCATACCACCCTTTCTCACTTAATGGGCTAATGGTTGGTCTTTTCAAGGCAGGCATATTTTTCAGCAAGCTATCAAGATTTCTTTCCTCTACGTTGACAAAAATATGAAGCTTTTTCCGTCCTTCAACTACCCCCTTTAATAATGCAATCATATCTGCAATTTTTTCCTTCTTTTTTGCATCTTTAAGAGCATTTTTATTTGCGAGAAGAACTGCAGTAGATTCCATTACTGTATCAATTATTTTCAGGTTATTTTGTCCTAAAGTTGTACCAGTTTCGGTAATGTCAAAAATTGCATCGACGTCTTCTGGTGGTTTTGCCTCGGTAGCTCCAAAGGAGAGAAATATCTGCACATTTTTGTTTTCTCCAACTCTTAACCAAGGAGTAATAATCATAGGATTAGTATCTCCAAAGTACTTCTTGTAAGCATGGTTTGATTTGATATGAGAAGCAGTAGTGGTGAGATATTCTGAAGATAACCTAAGAGGTTTATTTTTTTCTGCAAAGTCTATGATCAAACTTGTCAGGTCATTAGCTTCAAAATCTTCTGGGATCGCTATTACCTGTTTTACTCTTCCATATTCTAGGTCAAGCAATGTTCGGACATCAGCATTTGCCTCTCTGATCCAGTCTTTGCCGGTGATTCCAACATCATAGAATCCTTCCTGTACATAAGTTGGAATCTCCTGAGGTCTTAAGATTTTGACCTCTATTTCAGGATCACTGAGTCTTATCCTATATGTACGTCCCTTGCCACTGATGCTTTGCCAGGCCTCTTCAAGGATTCTGAATGTGGCCTCTTCAATGCTACCCTTTGGAACTGCAAATTTCACTGTAGGCATATGGATAATTGAGCACACCTGCTATAGGATATATATTTATAGGAATGGTTAGTGAGCTATAATTGCCCACATAGAACAAATTTTAATTCAGTTACTGGCTTTGTAGAAACCACCCTTGTATATATATAGTATATTATCAATGTTGAAAGAGTCAAGGTATGTCCTACTAGCAAAAACGATGTATAGGGTTTTAAGATATTCAAAGACAATTGAAAATTGCACGCATTTGCAAAAAGTCTTAGTGTTAAGCTTTTCTTGTTTATAATTTATTATTTATGGAATTCCAAATAAAAGATTATTCCTTGAACCAGCAGCTTAAATTTATAGGATTACCAGAACAAAGAATTTGCATATGCTGAGTATATTTATCCGGAATTATTATTCCTGTCTGTTCAAGTTAATTTGGGTATTCTAATGGAAAAGTGTAACAAGGTATCGCACAATGGGATGATATTCTTAATATGATCGGGTTTCCTTAAGCAGAATTACATAATTTTTTTCTCATCTTGTTTGTCTTCATCAACAATGCCAGAATTTCCTTTGCACGGGTTATATTTATATTATTTTCGTCAGTAATTCTCTTTGCAACCCTATCAACTAGATCACTTTTAGCTCCAGCCATGACTGCAACGTTTCTTGCATGGAGTTTCATATGACCTCTTTGTATACCTTCTGAAGCTAAAGCTCTAATTGCAGCTAAATTTTGCGCAAGACCAATCGCAGATAGTATCATTGCAAGCTCCTGGGAAGTTTTAACACCCAAAATTTTTAATGCCACTCTAGCTACAGGATGAACTGACGCTACTCCACCTACAATTCCAACAGCCATTGGCAGTTCTATTTCTCCTGCTAAATCTCCTTTTTTAGTTTTATACCATTTTGTCAATGATCTATAAGCTCCTTCTCTGGCGGCGTAAGCGTGTGCCGCTGCTTCAATTGCACGGAAGTCTTGTCCTGTAGCCAATGCGACTGCATCAATACCGTTCATTATACCTTTGTTATGAGTTACAGCACGATAGGTGTCAGAATATGCAAAGGCATACGCATATAAAATTCGTTCTACAATATTCTCTCCTCCCAACTCATTTTTAGCAAAAACCGCTTTGCACCTTACAAGTCGTCTAGTTGCATAATTTGAAACTATTTTTAGGTTGACGTCGCCTCCTGTTAACTCTTCCACTTTTGGAGCGATTGCTTCACACATTGTATTTATTACATTGGCGCCCATCGCGTCTTGTGTGTCAATAATTAATTCCACTATCAACATTTCTCCCATGTTGTTTTGACTTTTGTCCTGTAACTCCCTGACTTCCAAGTCTTTTGCTATAATAGATCTGCTTTTAGAATTTGCTATGTTGAGTAACTCATTTTTATTAATCAAAATCCTCTGTTTTGCGATCTCCTTAGAAATAGGTAATGAGAGTAACTGCAGTTGACCTATCATTAATGATTTATCTGCCTCTGCTGTGAAACCTTCGGTTCTTTTCGCGATTTTGGCTGCTTTACTTGCTGCAGCAATAACTGACGGTTCTTCTATAGCCATTGGGATAATGTATTCTCTACCGTTGATCACGAAGTCTGTTGCAATTCCAAGAGGTATCATTAGAATCCCTATTGCGTTCTCTATCATTCTATTGATGTCATCAAAGTTGAATGCCAATAGTGGATGTTGTATTACAGCAATATCCCCCTTGGACAGCGTGGTTGTTCTTTTTAGATAAAGTAGACGCTCATGTCGATCCATCTTATGAAATTTTTTTTCCAATATCAAAATATCTAGATTATTTGAGCCTAGTATTAGGAATTAAACCTATTTGAAAACGACTATATGTTACTTTGGTTCAGTCGTACTTTATGGGATTATTACCTTGGATATATCAAACTCAAGTGATGTCACTAAACAAATCATCGTACGAGCAGAAGATGATGATTATTATAATAAGTCATTGATCGAACTGATGTTGGGGTTTTGAGATCATCAAACAACGAGATTAAGAAAGTGAATTAAGGAAAGGAAGATACTTTTGAACACCCAGAGTTACATCCGTTTTAACATTCCTAAGATTGACAACAATTGTAAAGACATTGGTATTCGCTACAAGCAATAATACCGAAATCATGTTGCCGTTGCGGTCAACGTTCTTTTGTAGAACTTGAGTCATATATGAGCAAATCTATAAGATTACAGTACTGCTACTCACCCAACAATAAAATTAGTTGTAACTAAGCTATAGCTGAAATAGTATGGAATAAAATGAATTCTGCAAATGTTAGACATTGCACGTAACTGGAAGAATGGCTAAATCCCATTTTTGTACCATTTCATCTTGTAGTTCATAAGAGAATGTTCAGTTTGCAA
Organism: Nitrososphaeraceae archaeon; assembly: GCA_036518375.1. GTDB lineage: Archaea > Thermoproteota > Nitrososphaeria > Nitrososphaerales > Nitrososphaeraceae > Nitrososphaera_A. The sequence goes on from DATDNG010000628.1 coordinate 11,222, forward strand.
TTGTATATGTAGACAAACATACAGCTGATAAATCTTCTGCTCCCAAAGAATAGCAAGACTTGATAGGAAAATTAAGTCTAACCTTGTCAGAAGAAAAGAGGCAAGCAACATGGCAAGTCTGCTGCTGTTGTGATAATGATAATAGATGGCGCAGATGAGGAGATTTGAACTCCTGATCGCCCGAGGGCGAATCGGCTTGCTTTCAGTCCTTCAACTCAAGGCCGACGCATTATTGTGTTCTCATGTTCTTAACATGAGAAGACCACTCTGCCACATCTGCTCTTGTTTCATTACGTTTCAATCCTACTATTATATGTTAATTGCGATTCTTGCTCTTATTCATGATTATTTAAGTATCCGTACAGCAATTGCTTTTTAGCTGCTAAGCAGTTGATTATAATGATTACGAACAAGTGGCTTCGTGATCACGTGATAGAAATGTAAATTTAGGTATATTTGTAGTGATGCATAAAGTATCGTAATAACTTTATAAGAACAATTATAGGATGGTAAAATATGACAATTGCTGTTTAATGGTGTTAACACTCCATGTCTTCAATAAATATGTCAACCACGATTCCAATTAACAAGCCGTGGATTGGTGAGGAAGAGAGAGGTGAAGTAATGAATGTTTTAGAAGAAAACGCTCTTACTTCTGCAGCCAAAGATGGTGGAAAGAGAGTAAGAGAGTTTGAATCCCTTTTAAGAGATTATCTGAAGGTAAAATATGTAGTAGCAGTTAATTCCGGGACTACATCACTATATGCAGCATTACTTGCAGCAGATATTAAACAGGGTGATGAGGTTTTACTTCCATCATTTACATTCGTTGCTACTGCAAACTCTATAGTTGCAACTGGTGCTAAACCTGTCTTTGTAGATATTAATAAGGATGATTTTACTATTGATGTCTCTGATTTAAAAGCAAAGATTACGAATAAGTCCAAAGCTATCATACCGGTTCATCTCTATGGTCATCCTTCAGATATGGATGAAATTATGGAGATTGGTGATAAACATTCATTAGATGTAATCGAAGATGCATGCCAGTCGCTTGGTTCCACATACAAGGAGAAACAGACAGGAACAATGGGCATAATGGGTTGCTTTAGTCTGTATGCAAGCAAAGTATTGACCTGTGGCGAAGGTGGTGCAGTTGCAACAAATAATGATAACCTTGCAGATAATCTAAAGATGATTAGAAACCATGGCATGATTGAAGGTTATGATACACGAATTTTCGGCCTTAACTTCAGATTACCAGAACTGAGTGCTGCGATTGCTAAGGCTCAAATGAACAAACTTTCAAAAATGCTAAATTTAAGGAAAAAGAACGCAGAACTATTGACAAATCTGCTCTCCCCTATAACTGATAAAAGCAAAATTAAAATACCAACAGAAACTGATGAAAAAAAATTCAATTGGTATCTCTACACTATTACATTTGAAAAGAACAACATAAGAGACAAAACCAAAAATAATATGACAAACGACAAATTTGGCGTTACTGTATACTATAAGCCTCCCGTTCACAAGACACCATATTATGAGAGACTAGCGTCATCTAACAAAAATGACGACCTTGCCAAGACAGAATGGGCTAGTGAACATGTTCTGTCATTACCTGTACACCCATCTGTGACAAACCAAGACATTGAGCGTATGGTGCATAGCTTAAAAAATACACTCTGACTTCTAGATTAGAATAGGGGAGGAATTATTGAGTTGAATATATTATATAATCTTATATATATCGTGGGCTATGACAACTCAATACAGCCTAGTGAATAATGACGATAAGGACAAGAAGAAAGAAGATGACAAATCACACTTACATAGCAGTAGCAGATTGGTTTCAAACCAATCAGTCTCAGCG
>DATDNG010000629.1:0-2862 GCA_036518375.1 Nitrososphaeraceae archaeon
TAATAGTTACGCTAGGAGGAAGATTCGCTGTTTTTAGTGCCTTCGCTTCACTTCTTAAACCAGGAGATGAGGTGATTTCGATAGAACCAGCATGGCCCGCATACAGAGAATGTGCTGACTTTGTTGGAGCCAAAACCAACATTTTAAAGACAACACTAGAGCAGAGATGGAATCCTGATATAAAAAATCTTCAAGATATGATAAATGGCACTACAAAAATGATTGTTATAAATTATCCAAATAATCCCACAGGTAAGATCCTTGAAGAAAAGACCCTAGAAAAAATAGTTTCCTTAGCACGGGACAACGATCTATTTCTCCTTAGTGATGAGGTTTATTCCGACTACGCCTTCCATAATTTCAAGAGTATTGTGGAATACAATTATGAAAAGAGTATTATGGTATCCTCTTTTTCAAAAGGCCATGCTATGACTGGTTTTAGAGTAGGATATGGAATTGCTAACAAAAACATTATTGCTAAAATGGTCAAATTTCAGGCGACCGCGCTGACTTGCGTTGCAGAGCCGATGCAATATTCCGCTTTGGCTGCATTGGAAGCCAACAGTAATTCTATCCAAAATAAAAGAATAATGAAGAGAAGATTGGACCTAGTTTCTAACAGACTACACAATATGTCTTTTACATTTGTTGAACCTGATGGAGCGATGTATGTCTATCCTAAGCTAAAAAAAGGGATAGATGGTGATATATCTCTTGTAGAAAAACTACTTGATTTAGGAGTAGCACTAGCCCCTGGAAGTGGCTTTGGAGAATCTTACCGAGAATTCATTAGAATTTCCGCCTGTCAACCAGCATATCTTTTAGAGAAAGGATTAGATGTATTAGAATTAGCCATTTCTTAGGAGTAATAATGCATGATTAAAGAAATAGCAATCATTGGCGCTGGGGGAAATATGGGTTGTTGGTTTTCTAGGTATTTCAACAAAAAAGGAATTGGACTCTCAGTTTATGATCTTGATGCATCCTCTTTGAAATCTTATTCTAATACGGTAATCTGCAATAATATTTTCGATTGTGTACACGATGCGGATCTAGTACTTATTTGCGTACCCATAAAGTATACCCCTTCAATGATTGAGGAATGTGCTTCACTAATGAAACCAGGGGCCATATTGGCAGAAATATCGTCAGTAAAGAGCCAAACGTTCAGATCGCTTAGAAAACTTCCCAGCACCATCAAGCCCCTTTGCATACATCCGATGTTTGGACCTGGAAGGGCGGATTCAAAACAAATGAAGATTCTGTTAATACCAATCAAAAACAAAGAAAATGAATTTAAGATTTCAAATGAGATATTTGAGGAAGCGGCAATAACTGTTATTCCAAATGCTAATATTCATGATAAATTGATTGCGATAGTACTGGGCCTAACACATTATACGAATATTGTATTTGCAAGCCTAATATCCAAGGAGAATTTCTCTTACTTAAGAGAAGTTTCCGGTACCACATTTGAAGTACAGTCACTTCTTGCGGCTAGTATGTTTACGGAAGAACCTGATCTGGTTGCATCGCTCTTGTTAGAAAATAAATCTGTAACAAAGCACATCCAAAGATACCTATGCGAGGCTAATAAGATTGCGAAGCTGATCTTTAATGGAAATTCGACAGACCTCATGGCAAAATATGTAAAAACTAGAGCAACTCTTCAACAACAACAAAATCTAGAATTGTCTTACAAGGTGATGTATAATATTATTGAAAAACTAAGATCCAGAATTTTCTAGAACTCGAATAAGGCAGATTGTAAAAATTCTTATTTCTGGTGGCTCTGTCGAAACCATTTCTTCTTGATAAGATAAAAGCTATGTAATATGGTCATACCATAAATGTAGTGAAAGAATTAAAGTATGTCAAACTGGCACATACTATGTTGCGTATCCTGAAGAATGTCAGGATGCTACTACTACTTTTCATTCATAGGAAGAGCAACCACATTTTCACAGTCTGGCAGGGCATCTTATTCTGCTTACTATCAGACAGTATGATGGTAAGAGTTACCGTATGTTTACAGAATGGTTGATAGCAGAAGCTTATTATCCCAGTATTTTCAAGCTATCCAGAATACCTCATTTTACAACATTACAGAAATTTACAGATAGAATTACAGGTACCATTCTGGAAAGTCATGAGTCGGTTAGTTAGAACACAGAATCGAGAATTATCATTCAGATCCATTGCTTACAACATGCATAGGATGACCAATCTTTTTTATTGTTGATGATTTCTACAAAGCCTTTCTGGTAGTTGCATTAATATTAGTACGACTCGCGTAAATAAACAGGTAATACAACTCTTAATTATGATAGAAGTCACGCTTTACATGCAGGATAGATCGCCAATTGAGTTTCTCAATAATCAAATGGAAAAAATACAAGCAGAATTGGTCAATTTTGGATTCTAATACATTCTGTTGCCTAGCGAGGGCGTGTTTTCCTATCAATATTCATATTGTACATAATTTAATGTATCATGCCTATTGTCAAGATCCAACCCTCTTCATTTTGGAGCCACATTTAGGACAAGCAGCTTGATTATGCTTCGTTCCACAGGTCATACAATAGTAGCTTAACGAGCTGCTGCCAAACATTCCTGTTGTTCCAGGTATACCCATTCTTCGTAATGCCCTTTTTCTCATGTAAAAGCTTAGCAATATAAAAACTGCCATTATGATTGGTAAAGAGTAAGGAAAAGGAACAAATAATGAAATAGCAAGACTAATGCCAAGTGAAATACCAATCCACATCAACTGTTGTAACAGAAAATCCTTGTTATTACTCAATTCCCACCCATCATCATATTACCTATCACTTATATTTTCGCTGTGATTTAAATACATTC
>DATDNG010000630.1:0-2094 GCA_036518375.1 Nitrososphaeraceae archaeon
AAGATGTTTTTGGAAAGAAGTATACCAAACTAGTTCCGGTATTCTTGATTATTTTTGCACCAAAGTTTCTAGCTATTGCAGCCATTGTGTTAATAAATATTGAATAATATTTTCTAATCTTTTCTGAATTTTTGATTTGAAATGTAAACCCAATAGAATCCATCATACTAACAAAACATACACAGTAGTTTTGTGATTTAGTAGAGAAGGATATTTCTTCTATCTTTATATGAGCTTCTGGTTTAGAGGCAGTAGAACATGGTAGTATGCTTATACTGTCATCATTTGTTTTCAACAACTGCGATACACGGCCACACCGTTCTACGAACGGAGAATCCCAATGAAAGTAACTACTAGGGATGCAGCAATTAAAGCGGCTGAAGCGACTATGACTTTGGTGCTATTGTTCATCGTTTACTGTAGTTCTGACACTCATAAGAAGGTACCTATTCATTATGTCAATTGCCACACATAGAGAATGATTTTGTTCTTCTTTCTTCTTTTGTTCCAATCTAGCTAAACTTAATAATTTGTATTTGGCCACAATCCATGTGTATGCAAGGACTGACTGAATGAATCAAATAGGTTCAAACCTGTCTGTAGACTAAAAAATGGAGAGGGTAAAATACCTCATGGGATAAAATAACCGAAATAAGAAGCAAAGGATTACAGACCATTACTTTTGCTTTATCTGTTCCACATGAAAAGGTTCTTGCTACAAGAGATGAAGTATGATTTTTAAGTAATTAGAGCTCAAATTCTAAAACATACAAAGACAAGTGGAAAAGGCCTACTCTCAAAGTGATGAAATGGCAGAAGAAAGAAGAAATGTAAGTCATCAGCAAGGGAAAACACCAGGACGTAGGGGAGAAGAGATAAAACAGGAAGAAATTGACAAGGAAATCGTCAGACGTAATAGATTAGATCAGCAGCAGAAGAACAAGAATAAGAACGGAACTTGAGACTATAATAGATATTTTGGAGTATTATTAGCACTCATTGCATTTTACATGCTGGCTTCCCTTTCTAGAGGTTTATTATGGTAGTATTTTTGTAATGCATTGACTATTCCCAATCTACTAATTTCTTTATTAAGTTAGTCAATTCTATATATATGAAATTTCTTTTGTAGATCCTACGCGTTGCCATAATACAGCTCAGTCACTTAGCACCTTGGCGAAAGTGATGAACAAAGGCCTTATCAAAACACATTAGACCTATCGATACAGGTTAGATGTGTTGACAATTTACTAAAAGAGCCTAAGACTTGACTGATAATGGGTAATGGTATAATATATTGGCAGTCAAGAAAAAACAGAAATTATTAAATTTATATTACAACATTTGTGAAGAAAAATGGCAGTTGGCAATTAAAAGAGTAAAAAAAGAAAAATGAAATAGTATTAAATAACTGAGACAGGGGCATAATTCAATTCTACATTTTTCACCTATCATTTAGTGGTGCATTAACTACATAACATGTGTTTGATTGCTTTTGGTCGTTGACTACATCTGGTTTTATAATTGTAGTAGACAAGGATTTGATATAGTAGTACTGAGAGAAGTACTATTCCAGCAGCCATCTGATATCCTCTTACCGGTAATGGGTCTATTCTGAAAACAGATTTAATATGCTCTATTAATGGTTCTATTGATTTACTTCTCCAAGAGTATATAGCCTGTCCTAACTCAGATTCATAGAATTGGATTAGCTCCAGTCTGTCAGCAGGAGTATGTTCATACCTATGTACTGGACATATCAGTTCAAATCCTCTGTTTATGCTAAGATCATATAGTTTTTGATCGTCGTAACCAGAGTCGCCTATCATGTAACACATTTTTTCTTCTGGTATAGTAGTAGTAGTAGTCATTGATGATATCATTGGATTGTACATCTGGTTATCCTGTACGTTGCCAGTTGTAAAATCAGCTGCTAATGGTACTATAGTCAAACCAGTACTTGATATTATATGTAATTTATAACCAAATATCCTTTAGTATGTATGACTGAATCCCCATCTAGCATCTGTATCTATACCTGAACGTGGTACTACTCCTTTGATCATGGATGATTTATGCCAGACAGATCCTTTG
>DATDNG010000631.1:0-2077 GCA_036518375.1 Nitrososphaeraceae archaeon
CCTTAATTATTCATATGGCACTGAAGGAAAAATTTTCGTTTCTGAAGTAAATGATGCAATAGATATAAAAACTAAAAGACGTGGAGATTCTGCGCTTTAGAACCTAGCAATGAAATAAAGCCTTGTTCTAATGAAAGGATACCAGATATCCCTAAGATCATTGTGGCTATGATAAATGACCAGAAGAATTGCTCGTTGCGATAACCAAATGGATGGCGTTCTGTAGCAGTCTTTGTACTAGGCTGCATCATGCCAGCTTTTATCAGAACTACCAATCAATTCTATTACATCTGATATATGGGTCATCATTATGAATATTGAAACAATTTGAGCTCGTAGATGAACAGCAGCTAGAACGGCACAAAAACAAAGGTAATACTAGAGATAGCTACAACCGCTCGGATATTTACAACTTATTTATTAGATGTAGAAGATTTCCAATCAGCTTTCATTGGTGGTGATTTTCCTCCTTTCAATTTTTGTATATAGTTATAGGCTGATAGTGCTGCAATACTTCCCTGACCGGCAGATATTACAGCTTGTTTGTATGGTACATCAGTAACATCGCCAGCTGCAAATATTCCGGGTCTTGATGTGGCACAATATTTGTCTACAATGATTTCATTGTTATTGTTTAATTGGACTAAATCTTTTACAAAATCTGTCTTTGCAATATATCCTATTTCCACAAATACACCTTCCACATCAATTTTGGATGCTGATGATGAAGAGCTTGATTTGATAGCTTTGGCATCAGTAATAGTCAAGGATTCAACCTTTGATGTACCATTGATTGCCTTTACAACTGAATTAGGCATAAATGATACATTATCTTCGTGCTGCAGTAATCTAATAGTTTCTTCTGTACCTAGAGGGATATTAGTCTGATGAATTATGTATACTTTCGAAGCTATTCCTTTGAGAAATAGTGCAGCATCCAAAGAGGGATCACCAATGCCAACTACTGCTACTGTCTTTTGCTTAAATAAAGGACCATCACAAACGGCACAATATGAAACTCCTTTTCCCTTCAAGTGTTGTTCTCCAGGCACATTTAGATCTCTTGGAGTTTTACCAAAAGCAAGTATTACCGCAGATGCTAAATATTCATTATTGGCATTCGTTTTTATTTTAAAATTCTTTATAGTCTTCCTGTCCTTTTCTTCTTCTTTTTGTTGTCTATCTTCTACAATAGAGGTAACTTCCTCATATGCAAATTTTGTTCCACAATTTCTAGCCTGTGCTTCAAATTTAGTCATAAGTTCATAACCACCGATATGGTCAAATGCAGGATAATTTTCTATATCATTTGTTAAAAGTGCCTGTCCTCCGATGTCTTTTGTAATTAATATGGTATTTAGACCCTGGCGACTAGCATACAAAGCTGCCGATAAACCCGCAGATGCTCCTCCGATAATTATGACATCCCATTGTTCTAATGAAGGTGACATGGGTGGAAACTTCTCTTAAAAGTCATGTAAATCTACATAATAACCTTGAGTTAGAGTACATGGAACGTATAGTTCTAGCTCTCTATTTTTGTGCTTGCTCTTTTTCGTTAGCCTTGTCTTTTTCATTCTAGTGTTCTATAACACACAAGTCAAGACTTGAATTACTGCTATAGATTTGGGAACAATACCATGAAAAGCCTCTCAGAAGCTCTACAATTGCGCTTTGTTGCAGAACTGAACAGTTAGTTGTCGGTGAGTCGGGTTGGGACATTTTATTTGTAAACATAGTCCCAAACTCCCACGCAGAATTTATCTAATGTGACCCAGTTATCCGCATTCCTTGTTTGTCTTAGAGAATGTCTGACTTCTTCTTGTCTATATGTGTAAAATTGTGTATATTCTCTTCTGCCATCTCGACGTATTCTTTGCTAATTTCTGTCCCAACAAAATTAACTCTCAATCTAATGATGCTAGAGCAGTATTCCTACTTCCCATAAGAGGATCATAAACTAAAGTATCGGGTTTAACTCCATGTAATTTTATACACATTCCATACCTAAGCAATGTATTCAAAGCAGTAACCACAGGCGAACCACTTGCAATACTCGCCAGCCCAATTTATGCAG
>DATDNG010000632.1:0-2657 GCA_036518375.1 Nitrososphaeraceae archaeon
CAAAATAGAAGAGGCATTTGCATAGTATAGAGGATGGACTATCACAATTTAATCATCTATTATAATTCATCATTTGACTTTCTCTATGCATATCATATTAGACCTTAATAATATTCTTACCTTGTCTCCAGGATTTAGGTGCATCCCATCTCTGATGGGCTTAGGTATTGCTAGTCCTACTGATGTTCCCCATTTAACTAATTTGCCTTCAAATTCGGCAGACATTCGTCTCAGCTTTATGAACCAAATATATAACTTTCAATCTATATGTGAATATAGATTTAAATATAGATTATGTTAACAATACCATATGGAATCCAACCATTATGTAGGACAGATTGTGGCTGATCAATATAACAATCTAAGTAAAGAATGGAAAACCATAGGAGTCAAGGTGAGAATGACAGACTTGCCACTCCTAAACAGACAACTATCTCGCCTAAATTATAATACATTAGGAGATTTAGTGAAGGATTTAATTTCTGGCAAACTAACTCATGTCACAGAAGACCAGCAAATTGATATAATGAAAACTAATCTGCAAACTAATGGTCAGATAACTGGATTATCAGGCAAACCTTATGACTTTTATAAACAGATAGACATTAACGATCTACACAAATACCTTATTGAAAAATACCATGAGCATACGGGAAATTCCTATCGCAATTACTTTGAAAGATACGCTAGCGTATTTTTTGGTCCAAATCCTGATGTAGAACTATTTAAATTAAAGCCGCATAAACGATCATGGATACTTCAGTCGATCAAAAGATTTGGTGATTACTATTTTAGAAAATACAATAACAGAGAAGTAACTCAGCTAATTAGGCAGATAATTGAAAGATATGATTTAAACAAAGACTTGGACATGAAAGATCACATCTACCTAGTCAGTCCGCAATTTATTGAAGAAAAAGTCAAGAAAATAATGATGCTGCCAGGAGAAATTGGTTTTATTGCAAGACTTGGTTTATTATCAGGATTAAGAGAGCAAGAGCTGATTTACATAAAAGAAAGAGATGTCTGCAATAATGGCTATGGATGTGATTGTGACAAATTACATCTAGTAAATTGCAACAGAAATGAAATGACTATAATAGCTATTGGCTGGACAAGAGGTAACAAGAAAGCGTTAGCCACAATATTGCCAACCAAATATTGGGAGAAGCTAAGGGCGTTATCAAAATTTGATTACGCCGATATATCAGCCACTCACAAAATAATGAAAAGAGATGTTGGTATTGCATATATTGCTATGAGAAAAATCCATTACAATGTGATGAGATTTAGAGATACAGTATCTTTAGATGAAGCTGAAGTTTTAGCTGGTCGTTTTAAATCAGTTAGTGCTAGATATTATGTTCTGCATGATCCTGAAAAATTAACTGACAAATACGTTTCAGCCTGGAACAATTTTGGAATTAATGTTAGTCATGTTGGTAGTATCTAGTCGTATAAGTACAGACCAATTAACAACAAATGATTTGGCATCAATAGAACAATTGGAGAAGCGAGTGGTATTATATAATGAAATGCAAATTATGCGGTCGCGAGTTACCTAACCACCAGGATGAAGAATATTACGATATTGAAAGTAGAGGAGTGGATCGTGAGGTTATAGAGACATATGACAATAATTCTTCAAATATAGTAAATACTAAATATCTCTTAATATGTTTAGATTGTAAACATCAAACACCGTATGGATATCTATGGTGCAATATCTGATGGACGAGAGCATGATTTAACAACTAAACACAAACATGTAACAATAACTGAAATAATGTGGCAAAACGATAAAGCATTAGAAAGACTCAGGATAGAAATAAACTCAACAATAGCATAGCATTACATGATAACAAATTTTAGTTTCGTCAAATTAGATTTCGTTTTTGCAAGCTTTTCAGGTCGAGTAAATCATTACTATCCCAACATAAACTATCGCTGGTCAGAAGGCAAGACAATAGCTTAAAGATTGGTTGCTTTTATCTCAACCTATAACAAGCCTTAAAGCCATATCAATATGTTAGCTATGTATACTGAGATGTATTTAGATGAACGCTAGGCTTGATCCGCAGTCAAATATTCGTCACATACTCGTCAAATACCGTCAAATAACAGTCAGATGGTCGTCAGCTAACAATCATAAGTTGTGCAACTACAGCCATTTCTTGCTAGTTGCCGTCATATGGTCGTCATATAATCGTCAGATACGGTCATTTCATCGTCGTAATACTGTCAAATGTACGTCATATCTCTGTCAAATCATCGTCAAATAGCATTTGTGCTTGATACTATAAGATATGACATACCCCTAAGTACCATGGATAACAAAAAAAGCTAGTAAAGCTCGAGCAAAAGAAGAGCTATTCAGAATCCTTAAATATGGAAATCTTCTATTATATTGTTAACGAAGAAAGCATGGGAGGTAACATTCCTCGAGCTATAAAAGTTAATGTCATCAAGGAATGGCTGCGAGGCAAAAGTAGAGATCAAATAGCCAAACAAGAAGGAATAGGCGCTGGTACTATAAGCAGAATAATACAGGAGTGCAGACAAAACGATACTGAATTTGATCTATTAAGAGAAATTGCCGTAGTCATGAAAAATCATGGTGAGAGTATAGAATCTTTTGAACCTTTAGTTAGATTGAG
>DATDNG010000633.1:0-3363 GCA_036518375.1 Nitrososphaeraceae archaeon
AACATCACGTGCATCTGAATTTCCAGATTTTTATAGAGTTATTAATTTGTATTCATCGGTGTATATCTCTAAGAATATATAATTCTGATCCACCGCTTTGACATTAACAACCATAGCTGCCTCAGCAGTTGCTAATACTGATTTCTATGCACTATAAGGGGTGTACGAACATGGTTATCTGGAAGCCTTTTGCTCTAGATTAATGTATTTCCTCTAGGTATTTGGGGTTCTGTTGATTAATCATTTTTGATAATCCTTTCATGTAATTTTTGGCAAATGTAGTTATTGGTTGTGAGGAGTACCATATGCAACCAAGTACTTTACAATCGTGACACGTTCTGGCTATCTCCCATTGGGGAGCACTCCAAATTTCTTCTATGCTCTGCTCTAGTAGATTGTATGTGTTTTGAGGACTGCTAAATTTCCAACATGGAACGAGAACTGTACCGTTACCATTAACAAATATACTCTTCCATACTCCACATTCATCAAAAACGGCCCTTCCATATTCAATTATCTGCTCAAAATATTGTGGTGGGATCATTAATTGAGGAGAAGAATGTTTCTTTCCATAATCAAGTATGCTTTCGCACACTTTGACCATTGTATTTCGGTCTGGAAGCAGAGAATAGCTAACATCAGATCGATCTTCTACAAAGGTAAATGAAACTGCATTGGAGCCCAATTCCTTTGCTTTATCAAAATATGATTGGTTGATGAATTCTTCAGTATTGTATTTAGTTATAACGCTATTAAAGTAGTGTGGTACTTTGTGTTCAACCAAAAGTCTAAGGTTATCTATTACTCTATGATAGACCAGAGGAGAAACGCCGCGTACTTTGCAATATGATTCTTCAAAGACGGAATCTATACTGCAAGTGATAAATTGAATATAATTTTTTAGCTCAAGGAGATCAATGGTGTGGAGCAGAGAACAATTAGTAATTAGTGTAATAGGAATTTTTAGATTATAAATATGACGGACAAGCTCCATAAAATCGGGACGGCTCGTTGGTTCGCCGCCTTCTATGATGGACCAAATACAAGATTTTGAAACCTTGTCAAAAATTAATTTCCATTGTTCTGTAGTTAAGTCATTTTTCTTTGCAGACATGGTTTGACTTATCTTGTCAGGGTCCCCGAAAGGACACATGGGGCAATAGAAGTTACAGTAATGAGTGAGGCTAAAGACAGCAATTAATGGACGCCTTCTTCCTATAATTCTGTTACCAGACCAATTTCCCAAAATCTTGATTGTACGATTAACATCGACTACCAATAATAAATCCCAGTTAAGGGAGATCTATTAAGCATTTCTCTAGATCTGCAAGAGCCAGAGATAATGGCGACCTACCAATAGACTGCTTTGAAAACCAAAACAGAAAGATCGTACAAGGCCTTAACGATGTCTATCAATCACCAGCTATAGAATACCTAAAAAAGGCGGCGAATGACTACCGTAGTCCAATACCCTGATGGCATGAACAACCAGAATATGTCAAAGTCCGGATAGAAAAAGATGCACTCTGCCACCATAAAGCCCATACTATGAAATAGACAAGTTAAGATTGTACTCAATAAAGGATTTAGCAGCGTAGCATTTAGTCACGATAATACTTTTTATATATTAGCATTTGATAATGCTCTAGGATAAATATTGGAGGAATAGTAAGTCGATGAGTCAAAATGCCGCCTTTGTTGCTGGCAGCTCAGGTGGAATGTGGTATGAGACTTCTTATATTGTCAAGAAATGGATTTCAAGGTTAGCAGTACCAGATATTCTAATTCTATGTTTCTGTATGACACTTTATGTTATTCTTTAGTAGCATTCTCTATCAATGTTATCCGTTTATTTTCCCCTTCTATCTTTATCCCTTATGCATCAGCAGGTGTTTTGTCATTTAATCCTTCATGTCGTCTTAGATAGTTATGATAGATTTGATAACCTGTTAATATTGGCGTATACATATATCGCACGCTATAATAATTAGTAGCAGCCAAGATTAAGATTTTCTTAGTCTAATGTCATGTTGCGCGCTGTTCATTAATTGTTCCTTTATGCATAAAGAATGGTTGAAAGTGTTGCGTCAAGGAGAGTGTTAGACCCACATCCAGCAGCAACAGCAGGAGCAGGTATTATTGGTGTCGGCTTTTTTTCATTACAGTATTTGTTTACCTTAGGATAGCCGTTTGTGATGTATTTCTCAAACGTATTTTTACAAAATAAAAAATGTCCAGAAAATAGCACGTACAAAAAGCGATCATTATTAGTCAGCATACCAGGCGAGTTTGCAAACGATTCAAAAATCACACATAAGGACTATGTAGAGATGTATTTGCGACTAGTTGAAACTAGTGATGATAAGTTAGATCACACTGCAAATGAGTTAGCCTTGGAGATATTACCAAAGATTTGGAACCAAGCAGCAAGCCACCAGAAGGCAAGTGCTGGTTGTGCAAGCGAATTAAGAGTCTATTTTAATAAGTGTAAGCATCCAACTTGACATCTTTGTTATGATACATGTTCAACTTCAGCAGTTACAACATTTTTCACTATCATCTTTGTTGCAGTACGGTTTAAGCAACTTATTGTCTCTTGTTTTATTGCAGAGTGCAAGTTCCAAATTGTGCTGTGGTTTGTCCTTTTAATCTTGTTGCAAGGCTGCAGGTGGAATTATCCCGATGAAATCGTGTTCTAGGGATTAGTTTTATTCTGTTCTGCCTCAGTTAAAACACGATCTCTAACCTCTACACGAACATCTACAAGAGCAAACTGAATATCTAAGCAATCTTCTAACCTTTCATCAATTTCACTGCGAGTAATATCTCTGTAATTTGCTTGCCCTCTTTCATCATATAATATTAACCTGATTCTATCAGTATAGTTCTTTGCCAAGAATTCATCTGATGTATCAAGCGTTGAGTGTGCAAGTACGTTACGAAATCTCCTAATCTTGTCCAAGTCATTTACTATCTTAGGATATCGCTGGCTTAAATCACGATAGTGAATGTCAAATAGCTTTTCTAGTATATTGATTCCAGAATAAAACGTATAGTATGTGCCATTTAATATAAGTGAAACAAACTGTTTTCGCTTATCTTCGTAACAACAGAAGTGATATGATATAATATCTTTGACAAGTTCCTCAAGAGGGATTACCTATGCCAAGTAAGCTCCACGTATATTCATATCGTATCTAACAATTTTTGCAACCTTTTCTTGTTTTTCGTCGCTACTATTATTGATGCTTGACAATCTTTGGCTGTCCAACATATTGCCTTTGCTTATTTAGCGTTGATGTATAAGACTGATATATCCTACAGTGAATTAAAACTGATCCAAATCTCCGGTAGAAAGTAGTA
>DATDNG010000634.1:0-4367 GCA_036518375.1 Nitrososphaeraceae archaeon
ATAAGCTCTAGAGCTCTTATTTTCCATTCATTATTATCCTTATTATTATTACGTCTACCCTGTTTCAGATCTAACTTGTTTCGTCTTACACCAAGCTTCTCAATATGTATATATGACACGTTTTACTTTGAAAGCTTGATAGTCATCTATTTCTTGTTAAATTGCGTACATCCTCTAGACCCCAGATAACGGCGTACATCAACCAACAAGTCTGCATGATTGTCTTTCAAAATAGAAATAACATCACCCCACTCGCGGTTTGAATGTCCGATAGTAAAGACTCGAGTCATATATGCTAACCCGCTAATTACTGCCTTATTTTACGAGTAACGGCACTATGTCCATGAACTTTTAGCTTTATACCATCTATAGATAAAATATCCAGCAGCAATTATTGCAATTGCTATGATGAGTGGTGCCAAAAGATAGATAACAATAGCAGCAACTATGATTAGAACAATAATGATAGCTATATCTAATACACTTAGACGTCTTGTCATCATTTTTAATTTAATGTAGTAAATTGCAAGTGGTATATAATGTACTAGAAGCAGTTATTTACACTATCTGCATGAAGGTAGAGCTTAATTATTGATTCTTCCCAATATATAGAAGGCATAACACTATGGGAGCAGTATTCAGGCCAAAGGACTTAGCAGCAGGTTGGAGAAAAATGGCACGGGAGTCTATAAAGGATCTCTCTCCTGATACTAAAGATAGTGTCATGAAGGTAATGGATTCTTGGGAAGGTACAAAATCAGAAGAAAAACTAAAAGAACTATTAGGTCATGATAAAGCTGAAAACTTGATGAAAAAGATTACCAGAACAACAAAAAAATAAAAACACATTAACTTCTGAACAGCAGAATCAAATAAAGGATATGTTCAGAGAATCCCTGACCTTTGACTAAACTTATAATAGAAGTTCCATTTGTTATTGCTGTGCCCAGTTGTGTTATATTATTATGTTTGTTAATTTAGACTATCAGAACATACAACCTGGTGGTTCCTATATTGCGGCAGCAACAACCTAGTGGCAGCAATAGCAGAATGATAATAGCTTATCAATGGGTACATCTACCAATAGGAGTACCAGTCAATATTACAGGTGCTAATACAGCAACATATAGTGATGGCGTTGCTTAATATTATCTTAGGAGATTTGATTTATGAAGCAAAAGGTAAGGTCACAGGTATCAGGGTGTTAGATGTTAAAGGTGGAATACCAAAGATAGAAGTACTATTACACAAAATGGAACCTTGAAAGGGGAACAGAGGCTACAAATACAGTTACTTATTGGAGCATTCCCAGACCTAGAGGATCGTATTATGCTGAAAGTAAAGGAGTTTTCATGGCAAAAGATGATGGTAGTGAAATGGTGACATGCACCGGACATAGAATAGGACATCAATTAGAACAAAGGAGAAGAGATGTAGATTCTATATTTTGTCGCACATCATCTACGACTGCAATAAACTTGCTTTCCTTAATAACATAGTTGGAGTCTTCGAATACGATGCATACAAAATGGGTAACTCGGAAAAGCATGAGAGTGGAAATAGAACACTAACAAGTTACAATAGTATACTTTATCATTCTCTCTTTTTTATTATTTGGTTGTCAGTATTTCATACAAACTATTAATTGCATGCTGTAAATTATACTATGATTGTCATCATCATATGTCTATCCATGGAGTTTGGAGTAACAGGTTTATAATATCTGCAATAATTCAGGGTGCAATAATTACAGGACTCACTATATCAATTGTTTCAATTCAAATACTATTCTCTTCTAAAATCAATATTATTCAATTCTTATCTTTGTCATTTGAAGGTCCAGCTAAATGGTTCTTTCTTGGGTATATTTTTTATATGATATTGGTAGTGGCAATAGCAGTCACAGCGACTTTTTACCACCACCTTGAGATCGATATGAGAAAAAGTATACGTGGATTCAAATCTGTACTTGCATGGATTCATCTTGTTGGAATGAATGTAGGAGGTGCTGCCACAACACTAACTATGATATTTGCTGGGTTAATAGGTTCTGGGATACTTTCAGTCATTACAAGCGGAGCTGGTACTTCTTCTTCTGTTTCTCAGTTACAACCAAATGTTGGAGTCATGGTACAATTTATTCCACCTATATCTGCATTTGCAGGCTTACTTAGCATAGGAGTTATATCAGGTGGTGTAACCTATATTACAACATATTTACAAAAATCAGATAATCTAAAATTGTAAGGCATCAGCAAAAAGAAGAACAAGAAGCAGAAACTGTAAAAAAACAGCAACAACGACTAGTATTGTGCTACTGCACACCTATGCTTCTTGGTTATTGTCATTAAAACAATATTAGGACACTTACAATCTGGACTTGAGATGCCATTTGTTCTTCTTCTGAATGCATATGTGCTGATACAATCATACTCGCCTAAGTTGACAACAATTACGAATATAAAATGTCTCTATATGCTGAGTAGGGAAGAGCCTTTATCTCATTATTGTACAGTTCATACTAAAGATTCAAGATACTCGATGATAAGAACTACATAGTGAATTCCCAATCAGGGAATGTTTCTATAACATCCAATTAACTGAGTCAGGCTTTGTCTACTCATGTCCAGACCATGTGTATAGGGGCAACATACTGACATCAGGTATACTGACAAGTTTGGGGCATGATATATGCTATGTTTCAATGTAAAAGGTTTTAATTTTCTTCCAGAACTACTACCCCTTCTTAGCGAAATCCTTTGCACCTGTGAAATCAATTGCAATCACAGGTTCATTTCCAACCACCCATGAATTATGACCTGGAGGAATTACAGCAGTGTCGCCAGGACCAAATTCTTCTTCTGTTCCATCGTCCATTACCACTTTTAATCTTCCTGGAATAAAATATTCAGTATGTAGTGCTTGGCAGCTATTTGTTTTTACTATCGGTTTCAGACATTTTCCCCAACTCCAACCTGGTTCTAAAATGCCTCGTCCAATAACAATATTACCAAGATTTACAAGGTCAATCTTTCCTTTCTCAAATGTTTGCGTTTCATCTGGTGAAGAATCCAGACTTTTTTTATGCATGCGGGCCAATTGCTTTTATCAAAAATATTTGTTGTTATTATATTAATGAGTTCTCTCTAGTCAGATAATTACCGTATGCTGGAGTCTTTTCTTGCTGTACTTCTGAAGGTATCATAAAGTTCGTACAGTTTTGGCTTAAATTTGAAATATCCCAAAAGGATACATCTACCCAGAAATTGGGCGTGGCAATGACTTCAATATAAAGGAAAAAGGTAGAACAGGTTTACTTGTCAGATGTGTTTTTAATCATATACCTATCCAGTACCAGTACACCATCTGCATGTGAGGCCCATGAATGGAAGAAGGCTTATCAGTCCTACCCCTACTATCATTCCTATGACACAGACTTTAAATTTTGTTATTTTGAACATTTCACATTTATTTGGTTCTGACAAGTATTACTATTGTACTCAGTATTTCTTATTAGAAGTCAACAATCTTTAGAATACATCAAAAACATTACTGATGCTTTGAAGTTATACAATTGCACCTATAAATTTATTTTAGATTACTACTTTTCATCTTTATGAAAATTTCACAAGACTGTTTAAACATCGATTATTATTGTAGTTTTACCTGTCAAACAGGATAACGATAAATGTCATAACATGTTACCAAATTTCAGAGTGATTCGCATTACCATCATTTTTTGCAAAAATTTTATAGATGAGAGACTTACTATATTTTGATGCCTGAAAATGACAATCATTTCAAGTTTAAAAGCGTATTTTATGGAAGAGCTAAATTAATTGCAATTATCAGTATTGTATTTATCATATCAATTTCTTATGGTTTATTTTTTTACTTTCAAGACATTGCAGAACCTGCATTCAAATAATTCTGGTCACTTGAGTAACTTACTGATTGAATCTGTATGTTTTTGTCATCAGTTGACTATTATCGATAAAATGCATTCTATATGGTTTTACTGGTATTTCTTGTCGGCCAAAAGAAGGTGAAATTCCAAAAGCGCATTAGTATATCTATTTTACGTATAGAAGAAGATTGCAGTTAAAAAGTACAAATGAGTCTTAAGACATGCGGTGCTAGCAACAATGAGATCCGATAAAAATGACGTGGTTTGAAGATAGTAATAGACACATAATAGAATCTAAAAACAGTATGCACAGGCTCCTATATTGCCAGCTCTGTCAAAAACTAATATCCAAATCAGAATGCCTAAAACTACGTCCTGATAAATATGGAAATCTCTACAATGTCAAGCGATATCACTATGACAAGTTATCTAAAATAGCACGTATAGAACGTAAAGAAGA